>CAZHCX010000001.1:0-37503 GCA_964531445.1 uncultured Clostridium sp.
TTTAGAAACAAAAGTTGGAAGTTTAGAAACAAAAGTTGGAAGTTTAGAAACAAAAGTTGGAAGTTTAGAAACAAAATTTGACAACATGGAAACAAAACTTAGTAATTTAGAAGAATCTCACAATAAATTAAGTCAAGCAGTTGCAAGAATCGAAGTAGAACATGGACAAAAATTAGAAATATTACTTGATGTTGTAACTGGTCATACAAAAAAATTTGAAGAAATTGAAAACAAATTAGATATTGTCAATAAAAAAGTTGACAAACATTCAGATCAAATATATTATTTAAATTCAAAAGTTCATGCGTTTTAAAATTTAAAAATAGAACCTATTGAGTTTAAAGTTCAATAGGTTCTAAAAATTATTATTTAACAACAATATTATAAATTCTATTTTTTACATAAATTTCTTTAACAATATTTTTTCCATCTAATTTAGAATCGATAGCTTCATGTACTTTTTCTTTAACAGAAGACTCATCTTCGTTAATAGAAATTGTAACAGTAGCTTTTAATTTTCCATTAAATTGAATTGGTAAAGTAATTTCGTCATCAACAGTTTTTGACTCATCATATTCTGGCCAAGAGTATGTAGAAATATCATCTTCGAAGCCAGCTAACTTATTAAGTTCTTCTGTCATATGAGGCGCAAAAGGATTTAATAAAGTTAAAAATGTTTTAAATTCAGCTTTATTTATTTTCTTTAATTTATAAAATTCATTAACCATTGTCATAAATGTTGAAACTGAAGTATTAAATTTCATTTCTTCAATATCTTGAGAAACTTTTTTGATAGCTTTATGCATCATTTTTTCTGTTTCTTTAGAATATGTATTACCATCAACTAACATATCTTGCATGTTCCAAACTCTATCTAAGAATTTACCACATCCACGGATACTTTCCATAGACCATGCAGCTACTTGATCAAATGGCCCCATAAACATTTCATAAACTCTAAATGTATCTGCACCAAATTCTTCAACTATATCATCTGGATTTATAACATTTCCTTTAGATTTAGACATTTTTTCACCATTTGTACCTAAAATCATACCATGTGAAGTACGTTTTTGATATGGTTCTTTTGTAGGAACAACGCCAATATCATGTAAGAATTTATGCCAAAATCTTGAATATAATAAGTGAAGTGTTGTATGTTCCATACCACCATTATACCAATCAACTGGTGACCAATATTCTAATGCTTCTTTTGAAGCTAATTCTTTATCATTGTGTGGATCCATATATCTTAAGAAATACCAAGATGATCCAGCCCATTGAGGCATTGTATCTGTTTCTCTTTTGGCAGGTCTACCGCAATGTGGACATGTTGTGTTAATCCATTCAGTTTGCTTAGCAAGTGGTGATTCTCCATTTTCACCAGGAGTAAATTCTTCAACTTCTGGAAGTCTTAAAGGTAAATCTTCTTCATTAACTGGAACCCATCCACAGTCATCACAATATACCATTGGAATTGGCTCACCCCAATATCTTTGGCGAGAGAACACCCAGTCACGAAGTTTGTAATTTACTTTTTTAGTTCCAATTTTATTTTCTTCTAAATATTCAATAACTTTTTTCTTAGCATCTTTAACTTCTAATCCAGTTAAGAAACCAGAGTTAACCATTTTACCAGTTGCAACATCTGTAAACGCTTGGTTTTCCAAATCAACATTTTCACCATCAACAACTTGAATAATTGGTAAATCGAATTTTTTAGCAAATTCATAGTCACGTGTATCATGAGCAGGAACAGCCATAATAGCACCTGTACCATAAGTAATTAAAACATAATCTGAAATCCAAATTGGAATTTCTGTATTAGTTAAAGGATTAACAGCTTTTAAACCTTTAATTTCAACACCTGTTTTATCTTTGTTTAATTCAGAACGTTCAAATGCTGATTTTAAACTTGCCTGATGTTGATATTCTTTAACTTCATCTAAGTTTTCAATTTTATTTTCTAATTCTTTTAAAATAGGATGTTCTGGAGAAATAACCATGTATGTAGCGCCAAATAATGTATCCGGTCTTGTTGTATAAACAGTTAAATCTTTATCCATTCCAGAAATTTTAAAGTTAACTTCTGCACCTTCAGAACGTCCAATCCAATTTTTTTGTTGAGTCTTAATTTTTTCTAAGAAATCAACATCATCTAAATCGTCAATTAATTGTTGTGCATAATCAGTAATTTTAAGCATCCATTCTGATTTTTCTTTTTGAACAACTGGACTTCCACATCTTTCACAAACACCATTAACAACTTCTTCGTTTGCTAAACCAACTTTACAACCTGTACAGAAGTTTATTGGCATTGTTGCTTTATAAGCTAAACCATGTTTATATAATTGAATAAAAATCCATTGTGTCCATTTATAATAGTTAGGATCTGTTGTATCAACAGTTCTTGACCAATCAAAAGAAAAACCTAAAGCTTTTAATTGTTCTGTAAAGTGAGCAATGTTTTGTGCTGTTGTAATTTTTGGATGCACATTTGTTTTGATTGCATAATTTTCTGCAGGTAAACCAAAAGCATCAAATCCAATTGGAAATAAAACATTGTAACCTTGTAATCTTCTTTTTCTTGCAATAATATCTAATGCTGTATAACTACGTGGATGTCCAACATGAAGACCTTGTCCTGATGGATATGGGAATTCAATTAGGCCAAACCATTTTTTCATTGTATAATCATTTTTGGCATTAAATGTTCCTTCTTTATACCATTTATCTTGCCATTTTTTTTCTACTTCTTTAAAATTGTATGACATATAATTACCTCTTTTCAAAATAAAATGATATCGATATTATATAACAAATCTGTTGATACATCAAGGGTTTTAAAGAAAATAAAATTAATACTTTAAAAAAGTAAAGTATTGTGATAGAATAACAAAAGTAATACATATGACAAATATAAAAATTAAAATAAATATAAAAGGATGATAAAATGGGCAAAAAATTATTAATAACAGAAAAACCATCTGTTGCAATGGAATTTGTAAAAGCTCTAAAAATAAATACAAATCGTAAGAATGGATATCTTGAATCTGACAATTGGATTATTACTTGGTGCGTAGGACATTTAGTAACAATGAGCTATCCAGAAAAATATGATGAAAAACTTAAATTTTGGAGGCTTGATACATTACCATTTATACCAAAAGAATGGAAATATGAAATAATTCCAAATGTTCAAAATCAATTTAATGTAGTTCAAAGTTTAATGCAAAGAGAAGATATAGAAGAAATCTACAATGCAGGTGACTCTGGACGTGAAGGAGAATATATACAAAGACTTGTAATGATGATGGCAAAACCAAATCCAAAAGCAAAAATAAAAAGAGTTTGGATTGATTCACAGACTGAAGAAGAAATATTAAGAGGAATAAAAGAAGCAAAAGATCAATCAGAATATGATAGTTTATCAGACAGCGCATATTTAAGGGCAAAAGAAGATTATCTAATAGGCATAAATTTTTCTAGGCTACTTTCAATAACACATGGAAGAAGTTTGGCAAATAAAATAAATGAAGAAAAAGCATCAATTTCTGTAGGACGAGTTATGACATGTGTTTTAGGAATGATTGTTTCCAGAGAAAGAGAAATTAGAAATTTTATAAAGACAAAATATTATAAAATTGTAGGAGAATTTGGTGATGAAAGTTCATCATTTAAAGCAGAATGGAAAGTTAATGAAAAATCAAAGGTATTTGAATCACCACTGTTATACAATGAAACAGGATTAAAAAATGAACAAAAAGCAAAAGATTTTATAATATCACTACAAGGAAAAGATGCAGTAATAACAGAATTAAAAAAATCAAAACAGAAAGAAAATGCACCACTTTTATTTAACTTAGCAGAAGTACAAAATGAATGTACAAAAAGATTTAAGATAAAACCAGATGAAACGCTAGATGTAATTCAAAATTTATATGAAAAAAAATTGGTTACATATCCAAGAACAGACGCAAGAGTACTATCAACAGCAGTTGCTAAAGAAATATCTAAAAATTTAAATGGTCTTGCAAAAGGATACAAGGATGAAGAAGTTCAAGGTTATATAAAAAAGATGGTAGAAGAAAAATATCCAACTAATAATTTGGCAAAAACAAAATACGTAAATGATAGCAAAATAACAGACCACTACGCAATTATTCCTACAGGACAGGGATTTGAAAATTATGATAAACTACCAGATTTGCATAAACAAATTTATAAGTTAATTGTAAAAAGATTTTTAGCAATATTTTATCCACCAGCAGAATACAGCAGGGTTCAAGTTACAGTTACAGTAGAAAACGAAAATTTTTATGCAAGTGGAAAAGTATGTGTAAATCAAGGATATTTAGAAATTGCAAAATCAAAACAAAAAGATGTAAAAAAACAAGAAGAACAATCCACAGAAAGTACTCAAGATGTGGAAAAATCAGAAGAAAATAGCTTAGAAATATTAAAAAATCTAAAAAAAGGTCAAAAAATACTTGTAAAAAATTACGAAACAAAAGAAGCCGAAACATCACCGCCAACCAGATATAATTCAGGTTCTATAATCCTAGCAATGGAAAATGCAGGAAAGCTAATTGAAGACGAAGAGTTAAGAGAGCAAATAAAAGGAGTTGGTATAGGGACGAGCGCTACAAGAGGTGGAATAATAGAAAAATTAGAAAAAATAAAATATATCGAAATAAATAAAAAAACACAAATTATTACACCTACAAATAAAGGAGAAATAATTTACGACATTGTTGGTTCAAGTATGCCAGATATGCTTAATCCAAAACTAACAGCAAGTTGGGAAAAAGGATTAGATATGGTAGCTAAAAAAGAAATTGAACCAAATGTATTTATGGGCAAATTAGAAAATTATATTAATTCAAAGTTTAGTAAATTAATTGTAAAATGGTAAAGAAAAAAGTTTGAGCAAAAATTACTCAAACTTTTTAATCATTGATTAAATCTTTTTACTTTTTAAAATGACAACGTACTTTTCCATTTGCTTCATCAACACAATCATTTGGTATTAGTCCAAAAGTTTTAAATGCAGCCTTTTGGCGTTCTTGACTTGATTTTACAAATAGACGTCCTTTGCATTCTTAACAATGTACACTACTAGGTGTCTTTAAATTTTTTACTATTACCTTTGGAGATTCAATCATTAATGATCCTTTCTACCTCTATATGTAGAGGCTTTTTGTACTAAACAACGAGTTACCGAACTATTATAATACAAATTTACATAAAAGTCAAAGAAAAATAACAAAGATTAAAAAAAGTATTTAAAAATTGCTAAAAAAGGTGTATAATAATAACAATTCATAATTTGAAATTAGGAGAATATAGAATGAATACAATAATAGGAGAACTTGGAAAGTCTCAGAAATTTATAGATTTAAGTCAAGAAATAGAAAAAACAAAAAGTCCGATATCAATATCGGGCTTAACTAACGTTGCAATGACGGAAATTATATCAGCAATAAATGGATATAATAAAAAAACAATATTAGTTGTGACATATAACGAAATACAAGCAAAAAAAATGGTAGACAATTTAAAAGTGTTTGGACAAGACAAAGTAGTATTTTTCCCAAAAAAAGAAATTGTAACTTATGATTACGTAGCCGAAAGCAAAGATTTACCGCATGAAAGAATAGAAGCATTAAACAAAATAAAAGACAAAAGAAATCTAATTGTAGTAACAACAGTAGAAGCATTAATGCAAAAAATACCATCAAAAGAACAGCTTTACAAAAATGAGTTAGAATTTAAAGTAGGTTCAATTTGTAAGCTAGAAGATGTAAAAAGAAAATTGGTAAACTTAGGATATTCTAGATATGATTTAATTGAAGGAAGAGGTCAATTTAGTGTAAGAGGTGGAATAATAGATATTGCAATTGATGATAAAATAGGAGTAAGAATCGAACTTTGGGGAGATGAAATTGACTCAATAAGAAACTTTAGCATAAATAGTCAAAGATCAATAAATACACTAGACAAAGTAAAAATATATCCAGCACATGAATATATACTTGAAGATACAATAGAGAATATCTGTAAAAAAATAGAAAAAACAATAGCAAATGAAAAACAAGAAGAAATAATAGAAAAAGATATAGAGCAAATAAAAGCAGGAAACTACTTAAGTAAAATTGACAAATACTTTGATGAATTTTATACAGAATCAGCAACATTGATAGAATATTTAAGTAAAGAAAGTTTAATAGTATTAGATGAAATCAATAAAATAGAACAAAGAGAAATAAATATTTTACAGGATGTAGGAAATTTAACAAAAAATTTAATAGAAAAAGAAAAAATAGTACCAGAGGCATTGAGAAATATTTCATCAGCAGAACTTGATGGTTTAGAAGATAAATATCAATTAATATATCTAGAAAAACAAGATACAGTAACAAGAAAACAAGCAAATAGATATAAATTTGAATATAGAGAAATAAATTATTATAAAAGTGAAATTGAAAATTTATTTGAAGATTTAAGAAAATGGAGTAAAGAGAAAAAAAGCGTCTACATAGTTGTTGAATCCAAAGAAAAAGCAAAAAAACTAAAAGAAATATTAGAAAAAGAAAATATTTTATGCAAAATTGAAGAAAAATTAGACAAAACAATTATAGTGAAATCAACTGAAAGTGTTGCAACAATAACAGTTGGAAAATTATCAGAAGGATTTGAAAATTTTGAAATAAATCAAATTGTTGTAACTGCAGATGAATTAGTAGATGGTGGAAAAAAGAAGAAAACATTTGCAAATCAAGCATATAGAGAGGGAGAAAAAGTAGTATTTGCAGATTTAAAAATAGGAGATTATGTAGTACATAAAAATTATGGAATAGGAATATTTGTAGGAGTAAATACTATAACGGCAGATGGAACAACAAAAGATTACCTAAAATTAAAATATAAAGATGATGCAATTCTTTATATACCAACAAATCAATTAGACACAATCAGAAAATACACAGGTGGAGACGCAATAAATCCTCCAATAAACAAATTAGGAAGTAAAGATTGGATAAAAACAAAAGAAAAAGTTAAAAATAACTTAAGAGCAGTAGCAAAAGAACTAATTGAATTATATGCAAAAAGAGAAAAAATGAGAGGATATGCTTGTGGACCAGATACACCATGGCAACAACAATTTGAAGAAAGATTTCCATATCAAGAGACTGATGATCAATTAAGATGTATAGAAGAAGTAAAAAAAGATATGGAAAATCAACGACCAATGGACAGACTACTTTGTGGAGATGTTGGATATGGAAAAACAGAAGTCGCAATAAGGGCAGCATTTAAAGCTGTAATGGACCACAAACAAGTTGCATATTTAGTACCCACAACAGTATTAGCACAACAACAATACGAAGAATTTAAAGAAAGAATGAAGGATTTTCCAATAAATGTTGATATTTTAAATAGATTTAAAAGTGCAAAATATCAAAAAGAAGTAACAAAAAAATTAAAATTAGGTGAAGTAGACATTGTAATTGGTACTCATAGATTATTAGGAAAAGATGTAGAATTTAAAGATTTAGGATTATTAATTATTGATGAAGAGCAAAGATTTGGTGTTAAAGCAAAAGAAAAATTAAAACAATATAAAACAAATATTGATGTATTAACAATGACGGCGACACCAATTCCGAGAACAATGCACATGTCAATAGTTGGAATAAGAGATATGTCTGTAATATATGAACCGCCACATAACAGGAAACCAGTTCAAACTTATGTATTAGAATATGATGAAGAAGTAATAAAAGAAGCAATAACAAAAGAACTAGAAAGAGGAGGCCAAGTATTCTATATTCATAATAGAGTAGATACAATACAAAAAAAGGCAGATGAAATATCGAGGTTAGTTCCAGAATCAATAGTAAGTTACGCACATGGACAAATGACAGGAACACAAATTGAAGATATAATGAAAGACTTTATAGAGAAAAAGTCAAATGTATTAGTATGTACAACAATCCTAGAATCAGGAATTGATATTCCAAATGCTAATACCATAATTGTAGAAAATGCAGACAGAATAGGTCTTGCGGCACTTTATCAAATAAGGGGAAGAGTTGGAAGATCAGACAAACAAGCTTATGCATATATAACATATAGAAAAGATAAGATGCTTACAGAAGAAGGAGATAAAAGACTAAAAGCAATAAAAGAATTCACAGAATTTGGTTCAGGATTCAAAATTGCAATGAGAGACTTAGAAATAAGAGGAGCAGGAAGTCTACTAGGTGAAATACAATCAGGACATCTAGAACAAGTTGGATATGACACATATTGTTCACTATTAGATGAGGTAGTAAAAGAAATGCAAGGAGTACAAGTCGAGCCAGAATTAGATATTCAAATTGATTTGAATGTAACAAGTTATATACCAGATGAATATATTCCAGACTCAGCACAAAAAATAGAAATATATCAAAATATTGCATTATGCAAAAATGAAGAAGATATACAAAATGTTGTAGATGAAATAATAGACAGGTTTGGAAATATGCCATCAGAATTAGAAAATCTACTTGACGTTGCAAGAATAAAATATTTAGCAAAAACACTATATATAAGTAAAATAGCAAGTAGAAAAACAGCAGTAGTATTTACATTTGAACAAAGCAAATATGAAGTTGATTTACAAAAATTATTAAAAATTTATAAAAATAGAATTAAATTTTCACCTGGAATAAAAACAATGATCACATTAGATATAGGAACAACAAATGAAAGACAAATTTTAAATGATGTAACAGAGTTTTTAAAGAATTGCCAATAATTTAAAAGGAGAAGAACTATGCAAATAATTTCAAGTAAAGATAATGAATTTATTAAACATATAAAAAAATTAAAAGAAAAGAAATACAGAGATTTGAATAAAGAATACGTAGTTGAAGGGGTAAAACTAATAAAAGAAGCTATTGAAGAAAAAGCAGAAATAAAACAAATTGTAATATGCGACAATTGTCAAAAATCAGATATAATTCCAAAAGCCATAATGTATGAAATTGCCAAATTTGAATGCATTTATGTAACGGAAAACATATTTAAATTAATATCTGATGTTAACACACCACAAGGAATACTAGCAGTAATAGGAAGAAATTCAACAGAAGCGGAGATAGATTATAATCAAGATTTAATAGTAGCTTTAGACGATATTCAAGACCCTGGAAATTTAGGAACAATTTTAAGAACAGTAGATAGTATAGGATTAACCCAAATATTAGTGTCAAAAGGAACAGCTGACAGCTATAATCCAAAGGTTGTACGTTCAACAATGGGAGCAATATTTAGAGTTAAAGTTATTGAATGCGAAGATTTAGCTAAAACATTAGAAGAAGTGAGAAGACACAAATTTGAACTAGTAATAACATCATTACAAACTGAAAACAGCGTATATGACGTTAACTACAACAAAAAAGTAATAGTTATTGGTAATGAAGCAAACGGAGTTGAAAAAGAAATTCAAGAAAAAGCTGACATAAAAATAAAAATCCCAATGCTAGGAAAAACAGAAAGCTTAAATGCATCAGTAGCAACGGGAATAGTTTTATATGAATATGTAAGACAAAAAATAAGTAAATAAACGCGACAATGGTCCCAGACTTTTTGTCACAAACATAAAAAAGTTTGACAAAAAAACTGGGACAGTTGTCGCAAAAGGAGAAGTAAAATGAAATTAAATATAGTAATGGTAGAACCAGAAATACCACAGAATACAGGAAATATTGCAAGAACATGTGCTATAACAGGAGCAAAATTACATTTAGTTCATCCATTAGGATTTAAAATAGATGATAAAACTTTAAAAAGAGCTGGATTGGATTATTGGGATAAACTTGATATTGAAGAACATGACTCTTTGGAAAAGTTTTTAGAAAAATATAAACCAGAAGAAAAAAACATGTTTTTTGCAACTACAAAAGGAAAAACAAAATATACAGATCCAGATTATTCAAATATGGAGGAAGTCTTTGTATTATACGGAAAGGAAACAAAAGGGTTACCAGAGGATTTGTTAGAAAAATATTTAGATAAGAAAACAATAAGAATTCCTATGCTTCCAACATTAAGATCTTTAAATTTATCAAACTCTGTTGCAATTATAACTTACGAGATATTAAGGCAACATAATTTTGAAGATTTACAAGAAATTAGTACATATTTTGATGAGTAAAACACGTGAATTTATCAACAAAAAACGACAAAATAAAACAATATATTACGAGCTTCTACAAAATTCTGTTAACACTTTGGTAAGGATTGAAAAAACTGTTGCAATCCTTACTTTTTTATGTTAATATAAATCTAGAAAAAATTTTTTCAAAAACATCATTAGTAATGGCAAAGAGAAATCATAAATTTATATCTTAAAAATCCCAAAACAAAAATTAAAATCTTAAAAGATGTAGAAAGGAGGCTACATGAAATATTATTCATATAACGACTATATGGATTATACTTTAGGTACAAATAATAAAAAACAAAAAATAGTAGAAGAGGATGGTGAAAATTACAGACATAAAAAATATACAAATATAAAAGATAAAGAAACAGATGAAATTATTAAATTATTAAAAAATAAACACAATTTAAATCAATTTTTACAAGATTTCTTTAATTTTACAAATTTAGAAAAAATGAAAAATATTAAGATTTGCAATAATAATATTGATGATGAAAATAATAGTTTAATTTACAAATTTGAAAATAATAGTATGTACATATTTATAAAAACAATTAATAAAATAGATGCAAATATAACATATAAAATGTTTGAAGATTCTTTAAAAATAATTGAAAAATGGAATGAGTGTTTAAATAAAGAAAACAAAAAATATCCTATAGTCATTCCTATTGTAATATATACAGGAGATGAAGAATGGAAATCAAGTTATAATAAAAGAGCACAAAAAATTAATTATATTGAATATGAAAAGAATAGAATTAATTTCTCATATAATTTAATTGACGTTAATTCATTTGAAATGCAACAACTCAAAAAAATGAAATCAAAAGTTGCTAAGAAATTATTAGATAAACATATTAATAAATATTTATAAAATAATTAAAAAAGTATTGACTAATTACCTTATAAGTGATATGTTTACATCATGGGAAAGGAGATAAAAATGACACCAGATTATTTTGTAATAGGAAGAAGAATAAAAGAGGCGAGAATTAATAATAAATTAACACAAGAAGCGCTTGCAGATAAAATAGATGTTTCTGTTGCATTTATGAGTAGAATAGAGAGAGGTAGTTCACAGGTTAATTTAAAAAGATTAATTCAAATTGCTGAAATTTTAAATGTATCACCAAGCTTTTTGCTAACAGGAAGTAATACTAGATCAAAAGATTATTTAAAAGAGGACTTTAGACAAGTTTTAGATAAATGTACACCTCAACAACAAAATTTGATTTATAAAATATCAGTACTAGTAAGTAAATTGAATTTTGAAAATGAAGAAGTGTAATATATTTTATTATATACAATCCTTTTTAAATAAAAGTTATAAAAATCAAAACAAATTCAAAAAACAAAATTTATAGCAATAAATATGTTACAGTTAAGTAACAAGAAAATTAATTTATGAAAGTTTAATATATATTTTGAAAGATTGAGTTCGACTTTACAAACTTATTAATATTTATATTTAGAGTGTGTAACATTAATTAGAATTTTCAGTATCTAAAACGCCTTGAAGAACGGAAATCTAAAAAATATATATTAAACTTTCATTTTTACAATAAGTATATTTACTTAACTGTAACATAAATATTAGAATAAAGCCTCTTTTTTTAGCAAAAATCTTGTAAAAAAGCAAAAAATATGATATAACATACACAATTGCAAAAAGCAATAAAAAGGAGTGATACAAATGATAGCTTTAGGAGCAGATCACGGAGGATACAGACTAAAAGAAGAAATAAAAAAATACTTTGACGAAAAAGGGATAGAATACAAAGACTTTGGAACAGATAGTGAAGAAAGAACAGACTATCCAATATATGCAAAAAAAGTAGCAGAAGCTATAGAAAGTAAAGAATGTGAAGCAGGAATATTAGTATGCAGATCAGGATATGGAATGACAGTAGTTGCAAACAAATTTAAAGGAATTAGAGCAGCAAACATACATGATGAAGAATCTGCAAAATATGCAAAAGCAGATGATGATATAAATGTAATAACATTAGGAGGAGATTACATATCTACAAGTGATGCTATATGCATAATAAGAAATTGGTTAGGAACAGAATTTAAAGGTGGAAGATACGCCGAAAGAATAACAATGATAGATGAAATAGAAAAAGATAATATGAAATAAAATTGGAGGACAAAATATGTGGGGAAATATAGCCATAGCATTTATACTTGCATTTGTAGTAACATTCGTAGCTACACCATATACAATGAAAATTGCCAAAAAAGTAGGGGCAATAGATATTCCAAAAGATGAAAGAAGGGCACATAACAAAGCAATACCAAGATTTGGAGGCCCGGCAGTAATATTAGGTTTTTTGCTATCAACAGTATATTTATTAATAGTAATGAGCACAGAAAATTCAATAAATTTATTTGGACTACAAGAATATTGGAAAAAGTTATTAGGTTTTTTGGGTGGAATTACAATAATATCAGCATTTTGTATTGTTGACGATATAAAATCGATAAAACCAATAGTAAAATTAATTGGACAAGTCTTAGCGGCAATATGTATTGCAGCAAGTGGTATAAGAATTGAAGGCATAGGATTACCATTTTTAAATTTTCCAGAGATGCACGAAATTACATCAATTTTAATTACAATAGGATGGATAATAGTTGTAACAAATGCTATTAATTTAATTGATGGACTAGATGGATTATCATCTGGGATTTCAGTAATATCAGCAATTTCATTATTGATAATTTTTGTGTTAAATGGCTCATCACTAATATCAATTGTTTTAATAACAGCATTAGCGGGAGCATTAGTAGGCTTTTTACCATTTAATTTTACACCAGCAAAAACATTTATAGGAGACACAGGATCAAACTTTTTAGGATTTTCATTAGCTGTAATATCAATACTAGGATCTGCAAAAACATATACAGCAGCAGTAATAGTATTGCCACTAATAGTTCTAGGGTTACCAATATGTGATACTGTGTGGGCGATAATAAGAAGATTAATAAAAGGAAAATCAATAAAGGCCGTATTTAAAGCAGACAAAGGACATATGCATCACAGATTAGTAGCACAAGGGTTTAGTCAAAAACAAGCAGTATTAATATTATATGGAATAAGTGCAGTATTTGGAATGTTTGCGGTTATTTTGTGTGATAGTGGAATATGGAAAGCAGTGTCATTTTTATTAATAGTTATAGTTGCAATAATAGTAGGATATAAAAACTTTTCAGTTGAAAGAACAGGAAAAGAACAATATGAGTGTACACAATGTAAATACATTTATAATCCAAAGTTTGGAAATGAAAAAGCAGGAATAGAAAAAGGAACAAAATTTGATGACTTACCAGATGATTGGGTTTGCCCAGTTTGTGGCGAAGGAAAAGATATGTTCCAAATACATGAATAAAAAGAAAGGAAAGTTATAGATGCAAGACAAAATAATTAAATTTTTAGCTTATGACGGAAAAATTTCAGTAGTATGTGCAAATACAACAGAACTTGTTGAAAAAGCAAGACAAACACATGATTTAAGTCCAGTAACAACAGCGGCTTTTGGCAGATTATTAACAATGACAGCAATTATGGGAAATGAAATGAAAAGTGCAGATAATAAATTAACAATTCAACTTAAAGGAAATGGACCAATAGGAACAATGCTTACAACATCAAATAACTTCCCAAAAGTAAAAGGATATGTTGCAAATCCTGTAGTAGATTTACCACTTAATGATATTGGAAAATTAGATGTAGGTGGAGCAGTTGGAAATGAAGGCTTTATCAACGTAATAAAAGATATTGGACTAAAAGAACCTTATGTTGGAATTTGTCCATTAGTATCAGGAGAAATAGCAGAAGATTTTGCAGAATACTTTGCAAAATCAGAACAAAAAAATACAGCTGTTTCATTAGGAGTTTTAGTAAATAAAGACGGAGTTAAATCTGCAGGAGGATATATAATTACACCAATGCCTGATGCAACAGATGAAGAAATATCAAGAATAGAACAATCAATTTTCAAAGCAGGAGCAATTTCAAAAATGCTTGACCAAAATTTGAGTTTATTAGAAATTGCAAAAAAAGTAACTGGAGATGAAAATGTACAAATTCTTGAAGAAAATATTACACCAGTATATGAATGTGATTGTTCAAAAGAACATATGGCAGATGGATTAGCAACATTAAACAAAGATGTTTTAAAAGAAATGATAGAAGAAGATAAAAAAGCAGAATTAGTATGTCATTTCTGTAATAAAAAATATGAATTTTCAAAAGAAGAATTAGAAGAGATTTTAAAAGAAAAAACAAATAAAGAAGGAGAATAAAAAATGGAAGAAAAAATATTAATATTTGGACACAAAAACCCAGACACAGATACAATTTGTTCAAGCTTAGTTAAAGAAATTTTAAATAAAAAAATGGGATGTACAGAATCAAAAGCTGTAAGATTAGGAAATGTAAATAAAGAAACACAATACGTTTTAAACTATTTAGGAATTGAAGCTCCTGAATTGATAGAAAAAATTGAAGAAGGTCAAAGAGTAATGTTAGTAGACCATAACGAATTTAATCAAAGTGTTGAAGGAATAGAAAAAGCAAAAATTCTAAGTGTAACAGATCATCATAGAATCTCAAACTTTGAAACTTCAGAACCTTTATACTATAATGCAAAACCAGTTGGATGTACATCAACAATATTATTTGACGAATTTAAAACAGAAGGAATAGAAGTAGAAAAAACAGAAGCAATATTAATGGCAAGTGCTATAATTTCTGATACATTATTATTAAAATCACCAACAACAACAGATAAAGATAGAAAAGCCTTAGAAGAATTAGCTAAAATTGCTGATTTAGATGTTAATGAATATGGATTAGAAATGTTAAAAGCAGGAACAGATTTAGATGATTTTTCAGAAGAAGAATTAATAAATATAGATGCAAAAAGCTTAGATAAAAATGGAACAAAATTTGTTATTGCACAAGTAAATACAGTAAGCATTGAAGATGTATTAAAAAGACAAGAAAAATTAGAAGAAGCGATAAGCAAAACAATATCAGAAAAAGGATTAAGTTTATTTGTATTAGCAATTACAGATATATTAAACAGCAATTCTGAAATAATTGCATTAGGAGAAAAAGCTAATGTTGTAGAAAAAGCTTTTGATAAAAAACTTGAAAATAACAGAGTATTTCTTGAAGGAGTTGTTTCAAGAAAAAAACAACTATTACCACAAATAGATAAAAATATATAAAAATGTAACACACTAAATAATCATACATATAATAAAATAAGGAGTAAAAAAATGAGAGCAAGAATGAGTATAAGAAACATCATATTGATAGTAGCAATTGTAAGTATGGCAAGTATGTTTTTTATAAATATGAGTTTTGCAACAAATACAGGAAAAATAACAACAGAAACAGCAAGACTAAGAGAAAAACCAGAAACTGATTCAAAAGTTTTAGAACTTGCATCTTTAGGTGATGAAGTTGAAATATTAGAAGAAGACAATGGCTGGTATAAAGTTAAATTTAAAAATATTCAAGGATATATTAGGACAGACCTTGTTGAAGCAAAAAACAATGAAAGCAAAAATTCAGTAAAAGAAGAAAATGTGCAAAAATCAGAATCAACTAAAACTGAAGAAACAGTAAAAACATCAACATCAGTTACAGAAAATGTTGAAAATACAGCAACAGCTGAAGAAACAACAGCTAAAGAAGAAACAATTGAAAAAAATGGAAAATACAATGTATCAGAAAATCTTAAATTAAAATTAATACCATTAATATATTCAATTGAATCTGAAAATATAAATAAAGACAGTGAAGTTGAAGTTTTAGACATTGTAAATAATTGGGCAAAAGTCAAAACAAACGACAATAAAGAAGGTTGGGTAATAACTGAAAAATTAGTTGTAAAAGAAGAAAAAACAGAAAGTGTTCAAGAAAAAACTAAAGCAGAAGAAGTAAAAACAGAAGAAAAGAAAGAAGAAACAAAAAAAGATACAACTAATACAAAGACAGAAACAAAACAAGAAACAAAAACAATGTACGTAAACTCTCAAGTTGTAAATATAAGAGCTAAAGCCGATAAAACTTCAAGTGTAGTAACAAAACTAAACGCTAATGCAAAAGTTGAAGTATTATCAAGTGAGAATGGTTGGGCCTATGTAAATATAAATGGAACAAAAGGATACATAGCAGAAAACTTATTATCAAGCTCAAAACAAGAAACATCAAGAAGTGGTTTAACAGAAAGGACAACAAATAAAGATACAAATTCATCTCAAGAACAAGCACAATCTACACAAACAACTGAAGCTAAAACAACAACTTCATCAGGAAGTTCAGTTGTTTCATATGCACAACAATTTTTAGGAACAAAATATGTATATGGAGGAACATCTACAAGTGGATTTGACTGCTCAGGATTTACACAATACGTATATAAACATTTCGGTGTTAATTTAAATAGAACTGCTGCAGCACAGTATAGTAATGGTACTTCAGTTTCTGAGTTACAAGCAGGAGATTTAGTAATGTTTGGAAAATCAGGAATAAACCATGTAGGAATATATATCGGGGGAAATACATTCATACATGCAGCTAATCCTAGCAGAGGTGTAACAACAGATACACTTGCAAGTGGATATTACAAAACAAACTATGTAGGAGCAAGAAGAGTGTTTTAAATAGTACAATTAGGAGGAAAGTTTGAAAAGACCAATTTTAATTGCTACTATTGGATATATAATAGGTATAATAGTGGGACTATACTTAAAAATTAGTATAGTCCTTTTTTATATTCCAATAGCGGTAATTTATTTTTTAATAAAGAAAAATAAAAACGAAAACAAAAAATTAAAATTATTTTCAATAAAAAGATATTTAAGATACATTAAAATCTATATTAATTCAAATGTTTTATTAATCATAATAATTAGTTCAATAATTTCCAATTCAATTACAATTTTAGAAAGTAAAAAATATGAAGTTATGTACAAAGAATTATCAAGCACAGAAAATATAGCTTTAGTTGCAACAGTAATAAGCAACAAAGAAGAAAAAGAATATTATAATAAATATAAAGTTAAAACAAAATATAAAAACAAAGATTTAAGGTTTTATATTACTGTAGATAAAAATAAAGATATAAAATATGGAGATAAAATAAAATTAAGTGGAAATTATATTCAGCCAGAAAGCCAAAGGAATTATAAAGGTTTTGATTATTCAGAATATTTAAAACAATTAAAGATATATGGAACAATAAAATGCAAAAATATAAAAATATTAAAAGAAAATGATTTAAATACAATAATTTTATTATCAAATAAAATTGAAAATGATATAGAATCAAAAGCAAAAAGAACTTTGGATAAAGAAACATCATCAATATTTTTAGGAATTATGTTAGGAAAAACACAAGAAATTGATGAAACAAATAAAGAAAATTTTAGAAATGCAAGTATGGCACATATTTTAGCAATTTCCGGAATGCATATAACTTATATTATTATAGGTGTAAATCTTACAATAAATAAACTTTTAGGAAAAAGAAAAACACAAATATTAACAATAATAATATTAATATTTTACTTATTTTTAACTAATTTTTCTCCATCAGTAACAAGAGCTGTAATAATGGGAGTATTGATGATAACAGCAAAATTAATTTATAAAAGAAACGATACAATTACATCATTATCTTTATCATTATTATTAAGTCTTGTGTATAATCCATATTTGATTAAAAATTTAGGAATACAGCTATCTTACGGTGGTGTACTTGGAATTTTGTTATTTAATAATACTATTTTAAAAATATTAAATAAAGTAAAGTTTAAAAAAATTATATCAGTGTCTATTTCAGTTCAAATTTTTATATTACCAATTAGTATTCTACAATTTAATAATTTAACACCATATTTTTTAATTACTAATTTAATTTTAAGTTTTGTTATTGGACCAATTGTTATCTGTGGGTTTGCATATATTATTATGGTTTTAATTAGTGCAAAAATAGCGACAATATTTTCTCCAATAATAACTTTAAGTGTAGGAATATTAACATTTATTTCAAAAATAGGAAATCTCCCATTATCCAAAATTTATGTTGCAACTCCAAAAATTAATTCAATTATTTTATATTATTTAATATTATCAATAGTATTTTCAATATATAAAATTTATTCGCCAAGAAAACCTAATAATACACAAATAAGAATAAAAAATATAATAGCAATTATAAGAATAAAAGTAAGAAAAAACAAGAAAAAATTAATAAGAATAATTACAGTAAGTTTTATTATAATTTTTATTTTTAATATCGTTCCGAAAGAGTTAAGAATTTATTTCGTAGATGTTGGACAAGGTGATTCAACATTTATTGTTACACCTAAAAACAAAACAATTTTAATTGATGGTGGAGGCAGTAGCAATTTTGATGTTGGAAAAAACACATTATTACCATATATATTAGATAGAGGATATACTAAAATAGATACAATAATTATAAGTCATTTCGATAACGACCACATTCGGACGGACTATTAACAGTTATGGAAGAATTACAAGTAAAGAAAGTATATTTTGCAAAGCAAATTAAAGAATCAGAAAACTACAAAAAATTTTTGGAAATAGCAAATAGAAAACACATAAAAATATATGAAGCAGTAGCAGGGAAGAGAATAGTAATAGAAAAAAAATTATATTTTGATATTTTATGGCCGACAAATAACCAAATACAAGAAAATGTATTAAACAACAATTCTATTGTATGTAAATTAAATTATAAAAACTTTAAAATGTTATTCACAGGAGATATTGAAGAAATAGCAGAAAAAGAAATATTAAACTATTATAAAAATAAACGGAGAAATACTAAAAGCAAACATTTTAAAAGTAGGACACCACGGTTCGAAAACATCAAGTACAGAAGAATTTATCAAAATGGTTAATCCTAAATATGCATTAATTGGTGTTGGAAAAAATAATAATTTTGGACATCCAAATCCAAATATAATAGAAAGATTAGAATTTTTTAAATGTAAAATTTATAGAACTGATATAAATAAAGAAATATCAATAAAAATCAATAAAAATAGTAAAATCAAAATAATGTATAAAAAGTAAATTATTGTAAATAATAAATACAAATATGGAGGAAATCTATGAAAAAAACATTTACAATAATTTGTATAATATTAATAATTTTAACAGGAATTATATTTGGAATAATAATTTTTAACAGAAAAGATAAAACAGAAACAAATAAGGGGATAGAAGAAGCTCAAGAGACACAAAAAATTTCAAAAGAAATAACTGATGAATGTGTAGATGAATATATTGAGTTAAGCCAAGTGCAAGAAGTTGAAGCAACATCATCAGAAGAGAAAATATCACCAAATTGCAAATTGATTTTAAAAAGATATTATAAAGAATGTGAACATCTAATAAATGAATATATAGATGTACCTGAAAGTTTAGTGAATAAAACAAGAAAAGAATTTGAAGAACAATACAAAAATTGGGAGATAGATAAATTCACAAGTACAGAAATTATTATTTATAGAGAATTTGAAAGTAATTGTGGACAACATTATGTCTTAAGAAATAATGAAGGAAAAATATCAATTTATAAAATAGATGATAATAATGAAGAAAAACTTTTAGAAAATACAGAAATATCAGTAGAGTATTTAACAGAAAAAGATAAAGTAGAAATACAAAATGGAATAAGAGTTAATGGAAAAGAAGAATTAAATAAAAGATTAGAAGATTTTGAATAATCTTCTAATCTTTCTTAGATTTTTTAAATGACCATTTATCTTTAACCACAACATTTTTTGTTTCTTTACTCAAATCACTTTTATCAATAAAACCACCTTGATATAAGCATTTTATATACATAATAAGTGAAAAAATTGTACAAATTATAGCAACACAGAATATTCCTAAATCTATATTAAACCATAATTGAGAAAGCTTTAATTGTTCTGCAACTAAAGAAACAACAATAGCTAAATAAAATAAAACAGTTGCTAATTTTCCATACCACTTACTATAAACAACAACATCCTTACCATAAAGGAATGATGCACCTACTACCATAATTAATTCTTTTAAAACAACAATAGCAAGAATACATACAGGTATAATTTTTACAGTAACCAAAGATGCAAGCACAGAAATCTGTGTTAATTTATCAGCTAGAGGATCCATTAATTTTCCAAAATTAGAAACTAAATTGAATTTTCTAGCGATAAAACCATCTAAAACATCAGTTATTCCAGAAATTGTGAAAAACACAATTCCTAGAATATAATTTCCTGTAAAAATAAATTTTAGAATAAATGGTATAAAAATAAATCTTAATATTGTTAAAATATTTGGTATATGTTTAAACATTTTTTTCTCCTTATTTTTTTGTAGTTATTAACAATTTATCATTTTCTAAATCAACTGTAACAGTTTGACCATCAAGAATTTCTCCTTTTAAAATCATTTCTGATATTTCATCTTCAACATATCTTTGGATAGCTCTTCTTAAAGGTCTAGCTCCAAATTTAATATTTGTTCCTTTTTCTAAAATATATTGTTTAGCTTCTTTTGTAATTTCAAAAGAAATATCTTTTTGTTTTAAAGCATTAATTGTAACATTAAGCATTAAATCAACAATTTGAAGTAATTCTTCTTTATTTAAAGAATTAAATACAATAATTTCATCAATTCTATTTAAAAACTCTGGTCTAAATACATCTTTTAAGCTATCTTCTATTTTTGATTTATCAACAGTTTGTTTTCCAAATCCAATTGAATTATTATTTAAATTTGAACCAGCATTTGATGTCATAATTATAATTGTATTTGCAAAGCTTACAGTGTTTCCTTGAGAATCTGTTAACTTTCCATCATCTAATACTTGTAATAAAATATTAAATACATCAGGATGAGCTTTTTCAATTTCATCTAAAAGGATAATTGAATAAGGTTTTCTTTTAACTTTTTCAGTTAATTGTCCTGCATCATCATAACCAACATATCCTGGAGGAGCACCAATCAATTTAGATGTAGAATGGCTCTCCATATATTCTGACATATCAACTCTAATTATTGAATCTTCTGAACCAAACATTTCGTAAGCAAGTGATTTTGCAAGTTCTGTTTTACCAACACCAGTAGGTCCAACAAATATAAATGATGGTGGTCTTTTTTCGTTTTGAAGACCTGCTCTGTTTCTTCTAATAGCTCTAGAAACAGCACTTACAGCTTCCTCTTGACCAATTATTCTTTTATGAAGATTAGACTCTAAGTTTAATAATTTTTGTGTTTCAGCTTCTGTTATTTTCTTAACAGGAATTTTAGTCCAACTTTCAATTACATTTGCAATATCTTGAACAGTTAAATTCTTAACAGTCATTTTATTGTTTAATTCATCAATTTCTTCCATAAGTTTGCATTCTTGAGTTTTTAAATCAGCAACTCTTTGGTAATCTTCTGTTGTTTCGGCATCAGTTGTCTCAGTAACCTCAGAAAGTTCTTCCTTTTGAGTTTGAACTTTAACTAATTCTCTTTTTAAAATTTCTAATTTGTATAAATCTTTATTCTCTAAATTGATTCTTGAACAAGCCTCATCAAGAATATCTATTGCTTTATCAGGTAAAAATCTATCATGAATATATTTTTCAGACATTATAACTGTTTGACGGATAACATCTGTTGATATTTTTACTTTATGATATTCTTCATAATATTTTTTGATACCTTCAAGAATTCCAATTGAATCATCAATATTTGGTTCTTCAACTAAAACTTGTTGGAATCTCCTTTCCAAAGCAGAGTCTTTTTCTATATATTTTCTATATTCTTTTAAAGTAGTAGTTCCAATTAATTGAACCTCACCATTTGATAATGCAGGCTTTAAGATATTTGCAGCATTCATAGAATGTTCACCATCACCAGCACCAATAATGTTGTGGATTTCATCAATAACTAAAATAATATTACCAAAAGATTTACATTCATCAATAATTCCTTTAATTCTTGACTCAAATTGCCCTCTAAATTGAGTGCCAGCAATAATTGCAGTCATATCTAAAAGATAAACTTCTTTGTTTAAAAGTTTTGCTGGAACATTTTCATTAGCAATTCTAATAGCTAAACCTTGTGCAATAGCTGTTTTACCAACACCAGGTTCACCAATTAAACAAGGATTGTTTTTTGAACGTCTATTTAAAATTTGAATAATTCTTTGAATTTCCTTATCTCTACCAATAACCATATCTAATTGATTATTTTTAGCCTTAACAGTTAGATTTGTACCATAAGTGTCTAAGAATTTTTTCTTCTTATTTTGTTTATTTTCTTTCTTTTTATCTGATTTTACATTTTTTGAAGAAGATTTATTTTCATTTCCATCTTTTTCTCCGCGTTGAAACATATTTGAAAATATTGAACCAAGAGGTATTGCAGCTCCTGTTATTTTTGGACCTTCACCATCATCATTGTCTTCATCATTTAAATCACCAAAAGTAATTGCGCCATCAATATTTTCTATATTATTTAAATCTAAATTATCAGCAAAATCTTTAAAAATAGATTCCAATTGTTTATTCATATCTGAAAGGTTGATTTTATCCTTTGATAAAAAATCTTGTTGGTTAGATAAAACCTCCATTGGATTAATTCCTCTTTTTTTAGCACAATCAAAACATAAACCTTCCATTGTGTTTTTTCCATTATCTATTTTTTCATAAAAAATTATTGCTGGGTTTTTATTACAATCTGAACATATCATAACTTTCTATTTCCTCATTTCTATAATTAATAAATATTATATATAATATCTCAAAAATGCCAAATAGTCAAATGTTTGACTATTTTTTTTAAAAATGATATAATAAATTGATAATTAAAATTTTAGGAGAAAAAGTTATGAAATTAGAACTTCCGGAAAAGGAAAAATTAAATAGAAAAAGAATAGCACTATTTACAGTTATATTAATAATAATCATAATAGCTATAACTGTAGTTGTAGGAGTGCAAATTCTTGGAAATGACGTTGTAAACAATATGTTTGGAATAAGCAAAATAGTAAAAAGAACAGAAGAGGAAAAGGCAGAATTAAAAGTTAATTTTGAAAATATAATAGACAACCAATTTCAAGATAACAATAATTATGAAGTAAAAAAAATAGAAGATGATAAAAATCTTATTTTTACAAGTTACAGCAAAGAAGAAAAAAATGAAAAATATGAAATAAATGTAAATTTACCATATATAAATATAAAAAATAAAACTGTGCAAAATTTCAACAATGAAATTGAAAACACATTTAAAGGAAAAACAGAAGATATTTTAAATAACCCAGACAAAAACGCAATATATACTGTAAAATATAAAGCGTATGTAGAAAATAAAATTTTATCAGTAATAATCTATTCAGATTTAAAACAAGATACATCAGCTCAAAGAGATATTATTCAAACATTTAATTATAATCTAGAAGAAAATAAAGAATTAACATTAGAAGATACATTAAAAATTTATGAACTTGATAAAAAAGATACTCAAAAAATAATAAATGATGATATACAAGCAGAACAAAAGAAATCGGAAGATTTAATACAATTAGGATATAATGTTTTTTCTAGAGATTTAAATAGTGAAATATATAAGATAGAAAACATCAAAGAATATTTTATACACAATGGCAACATATATATAATATTTGCCTATGGAAACACAAACTTAACAACACAAATGGATATAGTAATAATATAAGAGCAAGACACTTAAGTCTTGCTCTTTTGAAAATAAAAGGGGATGTTTTTCAATTTGAGTCAGTTCCTACTGACTATGGCTAAATTATAATAATGAATTTTGTCCATTGTGTGAATTCAAAGTGAAGATTATAAGAAATTACTAAGGTTGTTCACCTAGAGTTAAAGTGATATCTTTTTCGCTTCCATCTCTATTAACCTTTAAATTTAAAGTATCACCAATTTTATGAGAATTTTTAATTTCATTTAACTCATCCATTGTTGTAATTGATTTACCATCAACTGCAATAATAACATCTCCAGATTTTAAACCTGCTTTTTCTGCTGATGAAAAATCTTGGACAGATTTAACATATACACCAACAACTAAATTATAACGCTTAGCAGTTTCTTCATTTAAACTAATTCCTTCAATACCAATATATGGTCTTTTAACTTTACTAAATTGAATCAATTGTGTTGTAACATCAGTAGTTGCATTTATAGGAATAGCAAATCCAATACCTTCAATTCCTGTTCCAGATAATTTTAAAGTATTAATACCAATAACTTTACCTTCGCTGTTTACCAAAGCACCACCACTGTTACCAGAATTTATAGCTGCATCTGTTTGAATGCATTTATATGTTTTTCCATCAGAATCAGTAATTTTTCTATTAAGTGCACTTACAATACCAGTTGTAACAGTGCTTTGCATATTTATAGGGTTTCCAACAGCCATTGCAAATTCACCAACTTTTACATCATCAGAATCAGCAAATTCTGCTTTAGTTAAACCAGTTTTTTCAATTTTAATAACAGCTAAATCTGTTTGTTCATCTTGACCAACAATTTTTGCTTCATATTCTGTTTCATCATCAAATAATTTTACTGTTACTTTTGTAGCTTCAGAAATTTGATAATATAAACTTGATTCAGATGAAGATGAAGAAACAACATGGTTATTAGTTAAAATATAACCGTCTTCACTAATTATAATTCCTGAACCAGAAGCAGATGCTGTTGAAGTTGCACCTCTGCCAAAAATAGAATTTGTATTTACAGTATATTCGATTTTAATACCAACAATTGAAGGTAAAACCTTATTTGCAGCATATACAGCTGTATCAGAATAATTTTTTAAAGAAACATCTCTAACATATCCTGTTGATTGAGTTGAATTATTATTTGTAGTACTTACAGGAGAGTTTGTGCTTCCAACAACCTTTGTTCTAATTGAAGGAACACCAAAAACAGTTCCTAATACAACAGAACATCCTGCAACACCGCTGACAAATGGTATTAAAACACTCTTTCCAAATCCTGATTTATTTTTTGTTGATTGATTATATGAAGCAGAACCTGTAACAGGTATAGCTTTGAATTTTTCACTATTGTTATTTTCTTCCATAACTTTTTCCTCCTAAATTTATAAACTGAGTATATGATAACTCGAATTATAAATATAATACAAGTGTTTTGTGAAAAAATTGTGAAAAAAATGTAAAAATTATTTGGTATTTAATATAGTTTAATTAGAAAAATAATACTTGTAAAAATAGTAACTAAAATAGCAAATGATATTATTGCTATACCGCCAGCCCTATTGTTTTCAGTTTTTATTTCATACATTGCATAATATATTGTTTTTAGTAATGTAAAAGCAACAATTATTACATAAAAAATAAGATATATTAGATTCATAAATTGCCTCCTAGTATTTAGAAAAATATTTATATATATAACAGCAAACCTAAAATAATAATCTTAGGTTTGCGTCAACAAAAATCCAGAATTAATTATAGTATTAACATCAACATCAAAAGTAGCATTTTTATAATTATCAAGCCAGCCATAATTGTTAAATTCATTAGTAGTATTAAACTCAGACAAAGCGCGTAAACCAAAACCATTAATATCACTACTATAAACAGTAGATGTTTTATACAAATACTCAGAAAATTGTTGTTCTAAATATCTATCACAAGAATTAGAAACAGCACTTAAAACTTCATTATTCAAATACTTAGAATCATTTGTCATTGAATAAATCTTACCAGTAAAATTAAGCTGCACCTTTATATAAGGAGAACCATTTACATTAGAAACTTCAATCTTTTTATTAGCCTTAGGAGTTAGATAAATATCTACTTTAGAATTATTATTTTCAGGATCAGGAACCGAAACAAGAAAACTATTAACTTCACCCTTTAAATTTAGAAAACAATCAGTTTCTATAGCATCAAGTTCGCCAACCAATTTATCAGCCTTAAAAATTGCAAGACCTATATTTTGAGTTTTTCTACTACCGTCAATAGAAGTATTATCAGCTTTCATAGTGTCGTCATCAGACTCAGTAGATGTACTTGATTTTGAACTCACACCACCAAGCATTGCATAAGGCTCACAACTATTACATTTTAAAGAGTTGAAAAAATCTCCAATAGTAGCATTGCTTGTGTAACCAGAATATTTTCCGGTGTCAGGGAAGATATCATAATATCTAGGTATTACAATTCCTAAACTAGGAATTGAATTTTCCATATAATATTTTGTATTACATTTACTTACAATTATATTTGCAGAAGGTCTTACTTGAACTTCATTTATCAAAGAGAAAATCTCATTAGAAATACCTTCTTTTGCAAGTTCTTCAGAAAATACAATTAATTTGCAATGAGAAAGATTAACTTTTCTACCTAAATATGCATTCATCATATTTATTCCATTAGTAATAGAAGAGCAATCTACGCTATTAATTACAGGAGTCATCTCAGATGACCCCTCTCCACTTGAAGAAGGTGAAAGAAACTCAAAAGATACTTTTAAATTATTAGTATCTGATTTATCTATACCCATTGCGGCCACAAAAGCAGCATTATCAAGATTTAACGCTCTGTATGATGGGGAAAAACTAAATATAAATAAAATAATTAATATTAAAATTGATATTTTTTTAAGTGTTGAGTTTATTTTTTTCACCTACTTTCTTCTTTTTTAAATTAGCTAAAATTAAAATTGTTAAACCTAAAATATAACCAATAGCAATTCTCATATATCTATAAATATGTGTTTCAAATAAGTTTGAAAAAGCATAATTTTTAGGTAGTAATGCAATTCCAAACATTAAAATTACAAATAGACTTAGGATAGGTGTCATATCAGAAAGATTAAACATTCTTCCAAAAATATGTGCACAAAATTTACAAGTAATACTCAAATAACAAGAAAAAGAAATAATCCAAATTAACAAAAATAAAGATTCAAATCTTTGAAAAAATGATCCAAACTCAATATATCTTGCTGTTGTAAAAAGTGGCATAATCTCATCTGTTGAAGTAAAAAATGCAAACATAAAAAACAATGTCGCGACACAAAGAGCGATAAATGCACCAGTACATAAAACTGAAATTATAGCAATTTTTTTAAATTTTTCTGGTTCTTTAAGCATAGGTGGAAGAAAATATAAATAACATATTCCACCAAAAGCACCAATATTTCTAAGCCCCAAAACAAAAGTATCATAAAGTCCATTTCCTAAAATAGGATAAATTCTATTAAAGTTAAAATTACCAAGATTTCCACAAAACAATAGAACAACACTTATAAGTACAATTGGAAAAAATATTGATGATGCATTTATAGTTGCATTAAAACTTAATCTATTAACTATTGCAATTGCAAATAAAAACATTAAAATTACTGTTATATAGCTAGTTAAGGGATAATAAACAACAACCAAACCTTCACAAAAATTTCTAAGCATTAAAGAAGAACTTACAATAAAATAAAAAATAAAAAATGTACCAACTATATTTTTTAAAACATCTCCACCTAAAAATTTTGAAATATCTAAAATATCCAAAGAAGGAAATTGTTTAAATAATCTACAAAATATTAAAATAATAAATAGAACAATAGCCGTAATATATATAATGTTTAATAAAGTAGCGGATTTTGTTTCGTTTATAAAACTATTCGGCAAAGAGCTAGTTATATAAGAAACAACAATTGAAAGTGTTAGCATGATTGCGCTAATTGTATTAATTTTTGACTTTAACATTAATAACTAATCCTCCTTTGAAATATATTTCCAACCCATAGAAATTTTTTCTTCTTTTCTTTCTTTTTTAGGAGAAAGAGAAGAAAAACGATGTTCTCTTTGCCAAATTGATGGAAGTATAACTCCACTGTTTTTTAAATTTTCCATATAAGAATATGGAACTGAATAAGAAACTCCAAAAGAATTCATATCACAAATAATTGCAACATAAACAAATAAGCCTAAACCAATTCCTAAGAAACCAGATGAAAAGCCAAGTACTATAAATAAAAATCTAAAAACTCTTAAGTGAAAACTGTAAGAATAATCTGGAATTGCAAAAGAGCTTAAAGCAGTTATAGCAACAATAATGATTAATATAGGACTTACAATACCAGCACTTACAGCAGCCTGACCAATAACCAATGCACCGACTATACCAATTGTAGAACCAATTGCAGATGGAACTCTGAGACTAGCTTCACGTATAATTTCAAAAGAAACTTCCATTAAAAGAATCTCAAAAATTATAGGAAAAGGAACGCTTTCTCTTGCTGCTAAAATAGAGTAGAGGAGTTCTGTTGGTAATATCTCAACGTGAAAACTTGTTACAGAAACATATAATCCAGGTAGCAAAAGAGCAAAAAATGCACATATAATTCTAATTACTCTTAAAAAATTAGCAAAAGTTGTTTTTAAATTTCTATCTTCAGGTGAAGTAAGAAAATCAATCAAAACAGTAGGCAAAATAAGAGCATAAGGACTTCCGTTTAGTAAAACAACAACTCTACCTTCAAGAAGATGTTGGGCTGCATTGTCAGCACGTTCTGTTGAAATAGTTTTAGGCAGACCAAGAGAATTACTATCGCTTATTAATTGGTCTAATTGACCTGTAGAAAGAACAGAATCAACATCAAGATTATTTATTCTGTATTTAACTTCTGCAACTAAATCATCATTTGCAATATTTTTCATGTAACAAACGGCACATACAGTTTTAGTTATTTTTCCAACATTTAAATTTTCAACAATAAGGTTTTCATTATGTGTAAAACGTCTTAATAAAGAAGTATTTGTACGAATATTTTCTACAAAAGCCTCATGAGCACCTTTAATTACGATTTCATTTTCAGGTTTATTTACTTCTCTTTGTTTAAAACCTTTTATATCTATATCAAAAACAACATTAAGAGTGTCAACAAAAAGAGAGCAGTTACCAGAATTGACTCCAGAAAAAGCATCACTAAAAGAAGAACACATAGAAATATTATTTTGAGGAATCAAGCAACTTTGTATATATTCAGATAAATCGAATTTTTTAACTTTTCTAACTGTAATATTATTGGTAACAGCTTCTGAAACAACTCTATTTTGATCACCATTAAAGAGGTTGTTATGATTTCTAAGCATTAAAGGTTCTAAAACAAAATCATTTAAAAGTTGAGAATCAACCATACCATCAATATAAAGTAAAAATGCTTTATATTGCTTGCCTCGAGCATTTAATACAAATTCACGAATAACAACATCACTGTTTATTAAAGCATTATATTTTGTTTTTACAAAATCTAAATTTACATCTAAACTTTCAAAAACTTTTGTTGAATCACTTGGAATTGAAATATTATCTTTTTGCTGACTTTTTTCTGAAAGATGTGGGTTGTCAGGTAAAGAAAAGTTGTATGAGTTTTGTGGTTTATATGCAAATGTGTTGTTTAAAATTTTTTTTATATTCATTTAAATCACCGTTTTTTTATTATATATAGATGTTATAAATTACATATTATAAGTTTGTTTTGTCCTGCTATGGGTAAATTTTTTATTTTTTTGTTCGTCCCAATACAAGCTCACTAAAAAAATAAAAAGTTTACCCAGCGCGGACTAAAAGTTATAAACTGTAAATTATAACATCTTGTAGCTATTATTAACAAAAATAATTAAAATATACTGGTGTTTATTATCAATAAATGATATAATTAAAATGTATGTAAGAAAGTGAGTGATGAAAATGAAAGCAAAAATAACATCATTTATAATGACATTATTAACAATATTCACAATCGCTTTAATAGGAATAATAGGATTTTTAATATACAACGAAATAACAGGAAGCAGTTTAGTTAGTGAAGTAGAAGATTTTGTATCAAATATTACTGTTTCAACAGGTGGATTAGATGAAAGATTAGAAGAACCAGAAATATTACAAATACCAGTTGAAAATGAAAAAATAAAAAGTACAAACGTAGAAGCAACGTCAACAACAAGATATTTTTACAATCAATTGGACGAAAATGCAAAAATAATATATAATGCATTAGAAACAAACAAAGAAAATATGAAAACAGGAACTTTTGAAATAAATTTCGGAACAAAATTTTCATCAGTATTATCAAAAACAAATGGAGACCAAATATTAGGTGAATATTATCAAAATGCAATTGATGTATTTACAAATGATAATCCAGAAATATTTTATATGGATTTTACAAAATTATACTTAAATATAGAAACAACAACTAGAGGAAATAACAAAACATATAAAGTTATGTTGAATCAAGGAAACAATACAAATTACCTAAATAGTGAATTTCCAAGCCAAGAAAGAGTTAAAGTGGCATTAAATGAAGTTCAAAATGTAAGAGAATATTTTATACAAAATAAAAAAGCGACAACTTATGAAAATATAAAGATGGTTCATGATTATTTAGTAGATAGTATTGAATATGACGAAACTTTAGCGCAAGAAAATATATACAATTTATATGGAGCATTAATAAATAAAAAGTGTGTATGTGAAGGATATGCAGAAGCATTCAAATTTATAATGGATGGACTTGATATTCCATGTGTTATAGTATCAGGTCAAGGAACAAACTCTGAAGGACAGACAGAAAATCATGCATGGAACTACGTTCAAATAAATAATGAATGGTATGCAGTAGATGTAACATGGGATGATCCGATAATAATTGGCGGAGGCTTTTTAAATAAAGAGGCTAAATATAAATATTTTCTAAAAGGAGAAAGTGATTTTAATAAAACACACAGCCCAAGTGGACAATTCACAGAAAACGGGAAAATATTTAAATATCCAGTGTTAAGTCAAAATGATTATTAAAAAGGAAGTAAAGAAATGTTATTAAAAGATATATTATCAAATAAAATAAAAGTATATGCATTTGTAGGACCATCAGGAACAGGAAAAAGCTATAGAGCACAAATGGTAGCAAGTGAAAATGATATAAAATTTATAATAGATGATGGATTACTTATAATGGATAATAAAGTAATAGCTGGAGAATCAGCAAAAAAAGCATCAACAAAAATTGAAACCGTAAAACATGCATTGTTTTATACAGAAGAAGAAAGACAAGAAATAATAAAAGCATTAAAAAAATATAAACCAGAAAGTATTCTTATATTAGGAACATCAGATGGAATGGTGCAAAAAATAGCAGCAAATTTAGGATTGCCAGAAATAACACACACAACATATATAAATGAAGTTGCAACACAAGAAGAGATGGAAACAGCAAGAAAAATAAGAGTAACAGAAGGTAAACACGTAATACCAGTACCTACATTTGAAATAAAAAAAGATTTTTCAGGATATTTATTAGATCCACTTCAAATATTTAAAACAAAAGGAAGAGGAAACAAGCCATATATATCAGAAAAATCAATAATAAGACCGACATTTAGTTATATGGGTAATTTCACAATATCAGACACAGTATTTAGACAGATATTAGAATATCTTGTTTCAAAAACACCAGGGATATACAAAGTTCAAAAAATAAGAGTTGATAATTTTGGAGAAGGCGTAAGGTTACAAATGGATGTAACTGTTGTGTATGGATTTAACGTTATAGAAGGAATTAAAAATTTTAAAAGTAAAGCTAAAAAAGAAATAGAAAAATTAACTGCAATGAATGTAGAAGATTTTGAAGTTGTGGTTAAAAATATTTATGTACCAGAGGAGGATAAATAAATTGAAAGAAGCATTAAAAAAAGTTGGAAGAGGAATTGTTAAAGGTGCAATTTGGATTTACTGCAAAGTTGTATATAGATTTGAAGTAATAGGAAAAGAAAACATACCTAAAGAAGGGGCAGTAATTATATGTGGAAACCACAGAACATTCTTAGACCCACCTTTAATTGAAGTAACAACTGGAAGATACACAAGATTTCTTGCAAAAGAAGAATTAACAAAAAGCAAATTCTTAGCTTTTTTAGGAATTGTATTTGATGCAATTTTAGTAAAAAGAGATTCAAAAGAAGTTAAAGCTTTAAAAGAATCGTTACAAACATTAAAAAAAGGTGATTGTCTTGCTTTATTCCCAGAAGGTACAAGAAATGGATTAGCAAAAGGAGAAAAAGTAAAAGATGGTGCAGCATTTTTTGCAGTTAGAAGCGGTGCACCTGTTATACCTTGTGGAATAAAGGGTGGGGAAAAGGGTAATAGAAAAGTTACTATTACTTATGGTAAACCATTGGACTTTAGTGAGTATAAAGGAAGCAAAGATAAAGATGTTTTAGATAAGGTAACAGATGAAATTATGAATAATGTAATTGAATTGACAAAATAGTTCGACCAATGGTCGAATTTTTTTGCTATACCAATTGACAAATGTTACAATTAGTAGTATAATTCAAAAGTTAGACAAAGGAGATTACATAAAATATTATAAGAAGGGGTAATAAAAATGAACAACCAAAAAATAAGAAACGTAGCCATAATCGCACACGTTGACCACGGAAAAACAACATTAGTAGATGCACTATTAAAACAAAGTCATATATTCAGAGAAAACGAACAAGTACAAGAGAGAGTAATGGACTCAAACGACCAAGAAAAAGAAAGAGGAATAACAATACTTTCTAAAAACACATCAGTAATGCACGGAGACATTAAAATAAACATAGTTGATACACCAGGACATGCTGACTTCGGTGGAGAAGTAGAAAGAGTTTTAAAAACGGTTGATGGTGTTGTACTTTTAGTTGATGCATTTGAAGGAGCTATGCCTCAAACAAGAGAAGTTCTTAAAAAATCATTAGCATTAGGATTAAAACCAATCGTTGTTATCAACAAAATAGACAGACCTGGAGCACAACCAGACAAAGTTGTAGACCAAGTTATCGAATTATTCATTGAATTAGATGCAACAGATGAACAATTAGACTTCCCAGTTGTATATGCATCAGCAAAAAATGGAATTGCAAAAATGGATTTAGCAGATGAAACAACAGATTTATCTTGTTTATTTGAAACAATAATAAATACAATAGAAGCACCAAAATGTGATTTAGATGGTTACCCACAAATGCAAGTATCTAACATAGATTATGATGACTATGTTGGAAGAATGGGTGTAGCAAGAGTTGAAAGAGGAACATTTAAAGTTGGAATGCCAGTAAGTATATGTGGTAAAGAAGACAAAGTTACTCAAGGAAGAATTGCAAAACTATATACACACGTTGGACTTAAAAAAGTTGAAGTTGAAGAAGTTGGAGCAGGAGATATTATAGAATTTGCTGGACTACCAGACATCAACATTGGAGATACAGTATGTGATTTTGAACATCCAGACAAAATGCCATTTGTTGACATTGATGAACCAACAGTTACAATGACATTTAGTGTAAATAATGGACCATTTGCAGGTAAAGAAGGACAATTCATCACATCAAGACATATAAGAGATAGATTATACAAAGAACTTGAAAGAAACGTTTCATTAAGAGTAAAAGATGGAGAAACTCCAGACTCATTTGAAGTATCAGGAAGAGGAGAACTTCACTTATCAGTATTAATCGAAACAATGAGAAGAGAAGGATTTGAACTATTAGTTTCAAGACCAAAAGTTATCTTTAAAGAAATTGATGGTGTTAAATGTGAACCAATCGAATTATTAGTATGTAATGTACCAGATGATTGCGTAGGAAACGTAATTGAAAAATTAGGTAGAAGAAAAGCTGAAATGACAAATATGGAACCTGCAGAAGCTGGACATACAAAAATAGAATTCAGAATTCCTGCAAGAGGAATAATTGGATATAGAACAGAATTCCTTACAGACACAAAAGGTGAAGGAACAATGAACCACATATTTGATTCTTACGAACCATATAAAGGTGATATCCAATCACGTGTTAGAGGAACAATTATAGCATTTGAACCTGGTAAATCAGTAACATACGGATTATACAACGCACAAGACAAAGGTGATTTATTTATCGGTGCTGGTGTAGAAGTATACGAAGGAATGATTGTTGGATTAAACTCTAGAGGAGAAGATTTAGCAATTAACGTATGTAAAGAAAAACACTTAACAAATACTAGAGCATCTGGATCAGATGAAGCATTAAGATTAGTTCCACCAATTCAAATGTCACTTGAAAAAGCTATTGAATTTATTCAAGATGATGAATTAGTAGAAGTAACACCAAAATCAATCAGATTAAGAAAGAAAATATTAGACTCAAAAGAAAGAGAAAGAGCTAATAGAAGTAAATAATAAGCAGTTCGAAGAATTGCAAAAACAAGAAAGTCGGACTTATAATGGTCTGGCTTTTTATATAATAGGAAATTAAAAAGAATTTCCTATTATATAAAAGCTAACTGCACACAAAATTATTTCATAATTTTGGCGCACGAACAAATCAGAAAATCTACGATTTTTTGATTTGTTCTATGAAAGGATAAGAAATATGAATAAAGAAGAATTAGAAAAAATAAAACGAAAAGCGTTGGAAGACCATATTCCAATAATTATGGACGACACATTAGAAGTAATAGAAAAAGAATTAAAACAAAATCCACCAAAAAAAATACTTGAAATTGGTGCGGCAGTTGGATATTCAGCAATGTGCTTTTCAGAATTTTTAGTAGAAGGCGGAAGAATAGACACAATAGAAAGAGATGAAGAAAGAATAGCCGAAGCAAAAGAAAACTTCAAAAAAGTTGGAGTACAAGACAAAATTAAATTATATGAAGGTGATGCTGTAGAAATATTACCAACACTAGATGACAAATATGATATGGTTTTTATTGATGCGGCAAAAGGAAAATATCCATTTTTCTTAAAAGAATCATTAAGAATGATAAATGAAAAAGGAATAATATTTGCAGATAACATTTTATATAAAGGATATGTTATGAGTGATTATAACAAACACAAACAAAGAACAGCTGTTAGAAATTTAAGGGAGTACATAAAAGAGGTATCAGAAAATCCAAATTTAGAAACAGAAATTTTGGAAGTAGGAGATGGATTGGCAATAAGCAAAATAAAAGAGCAATAAAATAAAAAGTAGAGAATTTGAAAACTATTTTTCAAATTCTCTATTTTTAGATTTTGAACATTCTCTTAATTTAGAACTTAAATCTTTAAAACTCATATTTAAAGCCTGCTCTAATTCATATTGCTCATTAGTGTATAAATCATATGTAATAGGGACTCTATCTTTATCAATGTGAGTATGGTCAGTTTTTTCAGAATTGAAGAAATGGTAAAATCTATTTTCAAAAGGAACTTCAAACATCTCGTAATTTCCATCAGAATTTTTAAAAGCAGTAACTTCAAAATATTTAGGAATTCTATTTGGAGATTTATCATTCAATAATCTTGGCTTATATTTGTTATGAGCAATTTCACCTGAAGACTTAGACTCCATTTCTAAAGTACGAATTTGAGTCTCGTAAGTAAAATCCTTATTTTTAATATTTTCCATTAATATATGTATAGATTCATATCCATTATCTTTAGGGACAGAAATATAATCCTTAGTTATATATTCTTTATCAGAATTAGATTTATTAGGTGCAACATCAGTTTTCATTCTAAAATTCGTGTTGATTCTAAAATCATATAAAGCTTTAGCAACATCATCACACATTCTTCTTAATTCTTGTTCATCTTGTTTGTATAACTCTTCAAGTTTTTCAGGATTGTTTGCATATTTTTCTTTTAATAAATCTCTTTCAGGGCTTTTTATAGAAGATAAAATAATTCTTTCAGCAATTATATCCTTAATATATGGAGTTTTACCGTTGGAAATATTTTTGCTCAATTTTTCCATATAACTATCAAAAGATTTAATCCTTACTTTGATATTAAAAACTAAATTTGGAAATTTTTCTTGTAAAAACTGTCTCTCCAATAAAGAATATTTTTTAATTTCATCAACATAAGAATTTATATATGTATGATATCTAGAAAGTAATTCAGCATAATCGTTTCTTTTATGCAATTCAGAATAATCTAATTCCTCTAATGGAAATTGAAATAATAAATGTTTTTCTTTATCTGAATCTTTTAATTTTATATTTAAATAAGAACCATCTGGTGAAACAGTTACTTGAACATTTTCAGGTATAGGGAATAAACCTAAGCTTGATAATATTGTATTTGTTTTATCTATATTTTGAGTAGGAACTTCTAACCTACTTGAAACATCATATTTTAATGATGATTTAAAATTGTTATTTTCCATAATTTTCTCCTTTGATTTTTATAATGCCAAATGTTATTATAACAAAAATATATTGATAAATCAAGTAAAAATAGAAAAAATATTATGTAAAATAATGTCGAAAGATTGACAATATGGTAGAATAAAGTTATAATATTTGGACAGAGCAAAATAGAAACATTAAAATGGATAGGAGGATAATATATTAATATGAAAAAAATAGAATTATTAGCACCAGCAGGATCATTTGAAAAAGCAAAAACAGCATTTAGATATGGTGCAGATGCAGTATATTGTGGAACATCATCATTATCACTAAGAACAAGAGCAGATATGGACAATGATGATTTAATAAAAACAATAGAATATGCACATAGCATAGGAAAAAGAGTACACGTAACTTTAAATATATTTGCATGGGACGATAAATACGAAGAACTAATAGAAATGGCAAAAATGTTAAATGAAGTAAAACCAGATGCAATAATAGCAGCAGATGGTGGAGTAATAGACACACTTAGAGAATATGCACCAAATGTACCAATACATGTAAGTACTCAAGCAAATGTTATAAGCTCTAGAGATGCATGGTTCTGGAAAAAGAACGGAGCCGAAAGAATAATAATGGCAAGAGAAATAAACAAAGAACAACTAAAATATATAATGAAAAACAAACCAGAAGACCTAGAAGTAGAAATGTTTGGACACGGATCAATATGTTTTGCGTTTTCAGGAAGATGTTTCTTAAGTGACTTTATGTGTGGAAGAAGTGCAAACTTAGGAGATTGTGCACAAAGTTGTAGATGGTCATACAATCTATATGCAGAAGAAAAAAATAATCCAGGACAATTAATGCCAATAGAAGAAAGTGAATACGGCACAGCAATATTTTCATCAAAAGACTTATGTTTAATAAAAGAAATACCAGAAATAATAGATATGGGAATAGATAGTTTAAAAATAGAAGGAAGATTAAAAACAGAATATTACCTAGCAAGCGTAATAAACGCAT
>CAZHCX010000002.1:0-30837 GCA_964531445.1 uncultured Clostridium sp.
TGTGATGCTATAAATACTGCTATGAGAGAATTATTCTTACAAATAGTATATGGTAGAACACAAACAGCTTTCTCAGAAGGTGGATTACCAGTAGGTGCTGGACTAGAAGATTTAGGAAAAGGACATACATCACAAGTTGGAACAATTTATTCAAGTTCTTTAAAAGGACCAAGATACTTAAATCTTGCAGAAGGATACATAGTTGAATTAGGATTAGATAAAGATGATCAAATCATAGGATACAAATATGTTCATTTAGGAAAAATGATGGATAACATCAAAGCTGGAATCGACCCTAAAGAAGCAATTGAAAAAGCTTCAGGAAAATATGGTAGATTTGATGAGGCTGTTAAGAAGATTGACCCTAGAGAAGCTTAGTAAGCGAATGAAAAGTGGCGTCTTGCGTTGTCAAGCGTCGAAAGAATCTTTTCAATATACACACGTATTATTTCAAAGATTTTTTCTAGCTTTCCTAGCAATACACCACTTTTGCTTCGCTTAAAATGAGATAAAATATAGAAATAGAAATTTAAAATCATAAATTGTAGGAGGAATAAAAAATGGCAGTAACATTTGAAAGTTATGAAAGAAGAATAGACCAAATTAAACCAGTAATGGAAAAATACGGAATCGCAGATTTCGAAGATGCATTAAAAATATGCACAGACAAAGGATTCAATCCTTATGAAATAGTAAAAGGAGTACAACCAATTTGTTTTGAAAATGCAGCTTGGGCATACACATTAGGTGCAGCAATTGCAATCAAAAAAGGATGCACAAAAGCAGCAGACGCAGCTAAAGCAATTGGAGAAGGATTACAAGCATTCTGTATTCCTGGATCAGTAGCAGATGACAGAAAAGTTGGATTAGGACATGGAAACTTAGCATCAATGCTATTATCAGAAGAAACAAAATGTTTTGCATTCTTAGCAGGACACGAAAGTTTCGCAGCAGCTGAAGGAGCTATTGGTATAGCAAAATCAGCAAACAAAGTTAGAAAAGAACCATTAAGAGTAATCTTAAACGGACTTGGAAAAGATGCGGCACAAGTAATATCAAGAATTAACGGATTTACATATGTAAAAACAGACTTTGACTTCTTTACAGGAAAAGTAAACATAGTAGAAGAAATCAAATATTCAGAAGGTGAAAGAAGCCAAGTTAGATGCTATGGTGCAAACGATGTTAGAGAAGGTGTAGCAATCATGTGGTTAGAAGATGTTGATGTATCTATTACAGGTAACTCAACAAACCCAACAAGATTCCAACATCCAGTAGCTGGAACATACAAAAAAGAAAGAATTGAAGCAGGAAGAAAATACTTCTCAGTTGCTTCAGGTGGTGGAACAGGTAGAACATTACACCCAGACAATATGGCAGCTGGACCAGCTTCTTACGGTATGACAGATACAATGGGAAGAATGCACTCAGATGCACAATTTGCAGGAAGTTCTTCAGTACCAGCTCACGTTGAAATGATGGGATTAATCGGTATGGGAAATAACCCAATGGTTGGTGCATCAGTTGCAGTAGCTGTTGCAGTAGAAGAAGCAATGAAATAGATTATAAATTCAACCAATAGGGACGTTGATTGTTTGGCTGAAAAAGCTAGAAAACATTTGATTTTCTAGCTTTTTTCTTATGTATAAAAATACCGAACAAATATTTTGATTATTTTTTAAAAAAGTATTGACAAATTATAAAAAAGAATATAAAATAAGTCTAACAAAAAAACGAACAACAATTCGGAAAACACAAATTTGCAAGGAGTGATATAAAAATGAAAATAATGACAAAAAGAATCAACTTTAAAATAACAATAGAGGACTCAATAGAAAGACATCCAGTACCAGTACTTGGAACAGACTATAAAGTAAAAATAGTATATAAAAATGTAAAAGTAGCTGAATTAGACGTAGAAGATAAATTGATAAAAATATCACTACCTAACAAACATAAAAAAGAAAATAATGAAAAAATATTAGATTTAGCAATTGAAAAAATGTATGAACAAATTGCTAAAGTTGAAGTTGAAAGAGCAATGGAAAAAACAAGATTATTATTAGGATTTGCACCAGATGATTTTGAAATAAAGAAAATAGAAAATGAATTAGGAAAATGTGAAAATAATAAAATTATAATAAATCCTGAAGTTGTAAAATATAATAGAAGTATTATTGATTATGTAGTTTTACATCAATACTGTCATCTTAAATACAAAACACATTGCAAAAGTTTTTTTGATATGCTAAAAAAATATGAAAAGAATTATGAAATTTATGAAAGATTAATTGTAAATAACTAATAAAAAATAAAAACACGTAAAGGTAAAAATTTGACAAAATCACTCTAAAATACTATAATTAATAGTATCACATATACAAAATCCTTTTTGCGGTTTATACCGTTTTAAAACAGTTAATATTTTAACAGTTAAGAAAGGGAGTGGTTACTATTAATAAAAATTTAGGTATCAAAGAATTGGTTTATGAACTGAATCAACTAAATATGGATAAGAAATTTGAAGTACTAAATTGGTTTACAATTGGGGCAATAGGAATAAATTTAGAGCTTGTCAAATATCCAGAAGGATATTATTACAATGATATAAGCAAAGAAATAAAAAATAAGAATAACGATTGCAACGATTTATATGAATCATTCAGAGTAGTAACTAAATAATTGTAACCAAAGAGCCTCACCATAAAGTGGGGCTTTACTAATAAAAAGACAATAAATTTAGTCAATATGTTGACAAAAATAGCAAAATAATAAATAATAATCAATAAGAGAATATTAAAAAGAGAGAATAGAAATGAAGAGTAAGAAAAAAATATTTAGAAACGCACTATTATTTATATTATTAATAATATTAACATTTTATATTTTATTAAAAGATCAAGATTATAACGAAATGCTAGCAATACTAGAAAACGTAAAAATGCAATACGTATTCATAGCAGTAATATGTATGTGCATATATGTACTGTGTGAAGCAATAAATATAAAAAGAACACTAAATGTACTTGGGGAAAAAACATCAATTTTTAAGGATATAAAATTTGCATTAATAGGTTTCTTTTTCAGTGGAATAACACCAGCTGCAAGTGGTGGTCAACCAATGCAAATTTATTATATGCATAAAGAAAAGATACCTGTTGCAAACTCAACCCTTGCACTATTAATAAATTTAAGTAGTATGCAAATTACAACAATATCTTTAGCTATAATAAGTGTAATATTTAACCACAAAATTTTAAATAAGGGCTTAGCATGGTTATTTACAATAGGAATATTGTTAAATGCAAGTGCGCTAACACTATTAATGATAGCAATCTTTTCAAAAAAGATACTAAGAAAATTAATCAATTTAGTAATAAAAATAATAAAAAAATTAAAGATAAAAAATGTTGAAGAAAAACAAGCTAAATTAGAAAAAGAGTTAGAAAAATATCAAAGCAGCAGTGATTATATAAAAGAAAATAAATTGGTTATGTTAAAAACTTTAATAACAACATATATTCAATTTTTAGCATTTTATAGTGTTTCATATTGGGTATACAAATCATTTGGACTAAATAGTCAAAATATATTCAAAGTAATAACAGCACAATCAATTTTATATGGAACAGTTTCAGGTATTCCATCACCTGGAGCAGTAGGAGTAACAGAAGGTGGCTTTATAGAAATATTTAAAACAATTTATCCACAAAATATGATAAATAGTGCGATTTTATTAAATAGAGGAATAAGTTTTTATCTTCTTATAATTGTAAGTGGAATAATAACAATTATAAACACAATTAAAAAAGAAAAAAATGTTGAAAAAAGTGATAAAATAATATATAATGAGGAAGATTAAAATATTAGGGGAAGATTATGAATATACTTTTAAGTGGAAATGAAAAAGTTTTTGATGGAGCGCTTACAGAATTAATATCAATAACAAACAAAACTAAGGAAAATATAAATTGTTATATATTCACAATGGAATTAACAAGGGTTAAACCAGAATATGCAGCAATAAAAGATGAACAAATAGAATTTTTAAATGAAGTAATAAAAAGAAAAAATCCAAATAACAAAGTTATAAAAGTAGATGTAACTGATTTATATGAAAAAGAATTTGGGAATTGTAAAAATGAAAATGCATACTGCACACCATATACACTATTGAGATTATTAGCAGACCTACTACCAGAAGTACCAGATAAATTATTATACTTAGACATAGATATGATGGCAGGAGGAGATATATCAGAACTATATAATATAGATATTTCTGATTATGAATATGCTGCGGTAAAAGAAAAGTATGGATCAGTATTATTATATCCTGATTATATAAACGCAGGGATGCTATTACTAAATATGAAAAAAATAAAAGAGACAGGATTATTGAAAAAAGCAAGAGAATTAATAAAAAATAAAAAAATGTTATTTGCTGACCAAGATGCAATATATAAAGCAACATCAAAAAAATTATTAATACCAAGAAAATTTAATGAACAATCAAAATTCAACAGAAAAGACACCATTATATGTCATTTTTGTAAGAGATTATTACTATGGCCATATCCAAGGACAGAAAACTTCAAACAGTGGCAAATAGAAGAAGTTCATAAGGTATTAAAATGCCATGCATTTGATCAAGATTTAAATGAATATTTAGAATTGAAAAAAGAATATGAAACAAGAGAAGGAGCAACAATAAATGAATAAACAATTAAATGAAATACCAGTGTTTTACGCTGTAGATGATAAATATATACCATTTCTAGCAGTATCATTAGGCTCATTAATTGCAAACACAACAGAATCAAACAATTATGCAATTAAAGTATTAACAACAGGAATTTCAAACGAAAACATAGAAAAAATAAAAAAATATGAAAAAGAAAATGTAACAATCGAATTTGTTAATCTAAGTAAACAATTAGAAGAAATAAAAGATAAATTATATACTAGAAATTATTTTTCAAATACAACATATTTCAGACTTTTTATACCAGAGATTTATCCAGAGTATAACAAAGCTATATACATAGATAGTGACACAGTTGTTTTAGAAGATATTGCAAAACTATACAGTGATGATATGGGAGATAATTTAATTTCTGCAGTATCAGATGGAGCTGTTCAATCAATTGATATATTCAAAGATTATGTAGAAAAAGTAGTTGGTGTAAGTGATTACAATTATTACTTTAATGCAGGAATGATTGTTATGAACTTAAAAGAATTAAGAGAATATAAATTCCAAGAAAAATTCTTATATCTATTAGAAAAAATAAGATTTGAAGTTGCACAAGACCAAGACTATTTAAACAGATTGTGCAAAGGTAGAGTTAAATTAATAGACAGTAGTTGGAATACAATGCCTATAATGGGAATACAAGATAAACAACCTAAAATAATACACTATAATTTAGGAGCAAAACCATGGTATTTTGATGATGTACCATATCAAGAATATTTCTGGAATGCTGCTGAAAAAACAGAATTTTATAATGAAATAAGAAATTACAAAAATGAATATACAGAAGAAGATAAACAAAGAGATGATGCAAACAGTGCAAAACTTATAGAATTAGCACAAAAAGAAGCTGATTGCGTTGGTGATGATAGAATAAACAGGAGATAGCTTAATGGAAAATAAAGAGAATTTTACAAAATCATTATTAAAGAAAAACAAAGAAACTTATGAAAATGTAAAAGATATAACAAAAAAATTAATAAACATTAAAATATATAGAAAAGATAAAGAAGTACATGAAAAAACACCTGAAAAATCTGAATATAGAGCATCTGTTTTAAAAAAGATAGAAATATTAGAACAAGAAGGAAAATTTGATGTAGATGCAGAAGACGATCCTCCAACAATTGTTCTAACACCAGAAAACATAGACTATTTAAGAAAAAAAATGACAAGTAAAATAAAAAGGATATTTGCAAATGAAATGGGGGAAAGATTCCTAGATAGTTTACTTAAAAATAATAAACTAATTATAAAAGATGTAAAAGGAATAGAAAACTTACAAAATATAGAAACAGGAGCAATGATTACTTGCAACCATTTTAATCCGTTTGATAGTTTTACAGTTGAAAAAGTATTCAAAATGTCAGGAAAATCTGAAAGCAAAAGACTTTATAAAGTAATAAGAGAAGGAAATTATACAAACTTTCCAGGATTATATGGCTTCTTTTTTAGAAATTGCGATACATTACCATTAAGCTCAAACAAAAGAACAATGGTAAACTTTATGAAAGCAGTTGATACATTATTACAAAAGGGCGAATTTATATTAATATATCCAGAACAAAGTTTATGGTGGAATTATAGAAAACCAAAGCCATTAAAACATGGAGCTTTTAAAATGGCTGCAAGAAACAATGTACCAGTAGTACCAATATTTATCACAATGCAAGACAGTGATAAAATAGGGGAAGATGGATATCCAATTCAGGAATACACTGTAAACATAGCAGAACCAATATATCCAAACGAACAATTATCATATAGAGAAAATATTGAAATGATGCTAAATAAAAATTTTGAAGTATGGAAAAACATATATGAGGATTTTTATGGAATACCATTAGAATATACAACAAAGACTGAAGTAAAAAGTAGCATATAATCATAATAAATGTTTTAAATAAAGAATACACATATAAGAATGAACAGCAAAACAAAAGGAATAAACCAAAATGAAAAATGAAAAAGTAATTTATTATAGTGATGAATTAAATGATGAATTTTCGGATGCAGATATAACACCCAGAAAAATAGACGAAAGCTATAAATATATACATACAAATGTAATGTGGAATATTTGTAGTTTTCTTTTACAAAATGTATTGAGTTTGCCAATTAAATATCTATATTCAAAAATAAAACTAAAAACAAAATATATTGGAAAAGAAAAATTAAAAGACTATAAAAAACAAGGATATTTTGTATATGGAAATCATACACAAGTATTTGCAGACACTTTTTTAATAAGTAATGCATTATTTCCAAAAATAAATTATTATATTGTCAATCCTGAAAATGTATCAATGAAAGTTTTAGGAAATGTAGTACAAATGCTTGGAGCGATACCAATACCAGGTAATAAATCTGCAATGAAAAGTTTTTTAGACACAATAGAAAAAAGGATAAAACAGGGAAGAAGTATATCAATATTCCCAGAGGCACATATATGGCCATATTATACAAAAATTAGACCATTTAAATCAGTATCATTTAAATATCCTGTACAGTTGGATACACCGACTTTTTGCGTAACAAATACATATCAGAGTTATGGGGAAAATAATGATAAAGTGAAGTTGGTTTCATATATTGATGGGCCATTTTTTCCAGACAAAGAACTTAAAACTATGAAAGAAAAACAGGAAAATTTGAGAAATCAAGTTTATGATTGTATGGTTGAAAGAAGCAAAAATAGTAATGTTGAAGTAATAAAATATATAAAAGAACAAAAAGCATTGTTATAGTTTTTTTAAGTTATTTGGTGTCGCAATTTTCGATTTAAAAATTACGTGAAAATTGCTCCAATTCGCACTCGTGCAAATAGCACTCGTTTGGTCGCTTACGCATAACTTAAAACAACTATAACAATGCTTTTTAGATATAAAAATTTTATAACAGTTGTTTAACATTCATATATTATTTATTTTTGCTATTCTTTTTATAATTTTCACAATAATTTTTAAGAGTACAAGATTCACACTTAGGATTACGAGCTACGCAAGTATTTCTACCATGCCAAACAAGTAAATGATTAACATCTTTTAAATACTCTTCAGGAAATAATTTTAATAAATCTTGTTCAATTTTTGTAGGATCAGATTCCTTAGATAAACCAATCAAATTAGAAATTCTTTTTGCATGAGTATCAACTGCGATACCTTGAGGTTTATTAAATGCTTCTAGCATTACTACATTAGCAGACTTTCTACCAACACCAGCTAAAGTTTGCAAATCATCCATATTATCTGGAACGACTTCGTTAAAATTTTCTAGAACCTGCTTAGCACAAAGTTTGGCGTTTTTTGCTTTATTTTTGTAAAAACCACAAGGGTGTATAATTTCTTCTAATTCTTTAATATCAATATTAGCCAAATCTTCTATTGTTTTACATCTGTTGAATAATTCAGGTGTAGTTTTATTAACTCTTTCATCAGTGCATTGAGCAGAAAGCATAACAGCAATGACTAATTGAAAAGGTGTTTCAAAGTCTAAACTGCAAGTAGCATCTGGATATGTATCTTTTAAAATCTTGATTATATTTATAGCATCTTTTTTTGTAAATTTCTTCATATATTGCTCCCTAAAATTATATTATATAAAATTACATCTGATAATATTATATAATCAAAAAGTATAAAAATCAACAAAAAATGAAATTAATTTAACATAAAAAAGTAACGGTAAATAACTATTTGCAATATAATATATAAAAAGCAAAGGAGGTAATAATATGTTGTGTTTATTAAGAAAAACAATTGGAGTAGTATTAATAGGCATTGGGCTTGGAATTTTACTTGTATTGTTACTTCCACTTACAGGCTGGCTGTTTATTATTGGGGTCGCACTTGCATGTGTTGGTATAATGTGGCTTGCTTGTTAAAAAAGGAGGATTACATATGACTATTGTTGTTAAAAAAGTTCCAAAATGTTTACGTGGTTTTGTAAAAATGATTTTTGGAATAAAGGATTAAAAGAAAAAATATTTCTTAAACCCTTGCTAAATCTCAAAATATATAGTATAATAGCTAAGTAAACCTTTTACTTAGCTTTTTGAGATGCACCAAATCTAAAGTTCAGTTCAAGGTGTAATAAAAAATAGGAGGTGTAAACATGACAAAAGAAAGAAAACAAGAAATCATTGCAACATATAAAAGAGAAGAAAAAGACACTGGTTCACCAGAAGTACAAGTAGCTCTTTTAACAGAAAGAATCAATGAATTAACAGAACACTTAAAAGTACATGTTAAAGACAATCACTCTAGAAGAGGATTATTAAAAATGGTTGGTAAAAGAAGAAATTTATTAAACTATTTAGCTAAAAAAGATGTACAAAGATATAGAGACATCGTTGAAAAATTAGGATTAAGAAAATAATTTTATACAAGAGCCTATGCAAAAGAAATTTTCATAGGCTTTTTATCCTATAAAAAGACTAGTCTCTAAGTATTATGTTACAAAACAATCAAATAAAAAACAGCCAAAATTAGGTAAGTAGCTTGTATAATGTTCTAAAAACCAGGTGTATTTAAAAATGTAGAATATTATAGAGGTTACCAATCTAAATTTTGGCAAGAAAAATCTATGTAATAGGAAGTTTTAAAACTTTCACAAAAACGAAAAATTAAGGAGTGTCCCCAAATCCCTTCTAGAAGGGAAAAAAAGGAACGTCCCTTAATCCCTAAGGAGGATGTAATATGTTTGAATTTTTTAAAAAAATGGTGCAAAAAGATGAAAAGAAAGGAAATGAAAGTAGTATGTTTAAAGTATATGAAACAGAATTAGCAGGAAGAAAATTAAGCATTGAAACAGGAAAAATGGCCGGATTATCAAACGGTAGTGTATTAGTTAGATATGGAGATACAGTTGTAATGGTTAATGTTACAGCTTCAAAAGAACCAAAAGATGGAATTGATTTCTTCCCATTATCAGTAGATTATGAGGAAAAATTATATGCAGTTGGTAAAATACCTGGATCATTCCAAAAAAGAGAGGGTAAACCAAGTGATAAAGCTATCTTAACTTCAAGAGCTATAGATAGACCTTTAAGACCTTTATTCCCAAAAGATTTCAGAAATGATGTAGTTGTTGTTTGTACAGTTTTATCTGTTGAACAAGATAACTCACCAGAAGTTGCAGCAATGATTGGTGCTTCTGCAGCATTATCAATTTCTGATATTCCATTTGGTGGACCAACAGCAGCAGTAAATGTTGGATTAGTTGATGGTAAAATAGTTATCAACCCAACAGAAGCTCAAAGAAAAGTTTCTGATTTAACATTAACAGTTGCAGGTACAGAAAATAAAATAGCTATGATTGAAGCTGGTGCAAATGAAGTTCCAGATGATACAATGTTAGAAGCAATTAAAACAGCTCATGTTGAAATCAAAAAAATATGCAAATTCATTGAAAAAATGAAAGAAGAAATTGGAAAACCAAAATTCGAATATAAATCATTTGCAGTTGATCATGATGTATATGAATTTATCGAATCAAACTTTGAAAATGATGTTAAAGAAGCTTTACAAGAAGCTGACAAAGAAACAAGAGATAACAACATCTCTACAGTTACAGATAAAATAAAAGAAGCTTATACTGAAAAATTTGGAGAAGAAGCTTTAGAAGAACACAAAGCTGATATTGGAGAAGCTATCTACAAATTAGAGAAAAAATGTGTAAGAGATATGATATTCTTTGAACACAAACGTGTTGATGGAAGAAAAATAGATGAAATAAGACCATTATCATGTGAAATAGATTTATTACCAAGAGTTCATGGAAGCGCAATGTTCACAAGAGGACAAACTCAAGTACTTTCAATTACAACTTTAGGAATGGAATCAGAAGCACAAGAATTAGATGGATTAGACACAGAAACATCAAAAAGATATATGCATCAATATAACTTCCCAGCATATTCAGTAGGAGAAGCTAGAACATCAAGAGGACCAGGAAGAAGAGAAGTAGGACATGGAGCATTAGCAGAAAAAGCATTAGTTCCAGTATTACCATCAGTAGAAGAATTCCCTTATGCAATAAGAGTTGTATCAGAAGTATTATCTTCAAATGGATCAACATCACAAGCAAGTATCTGTGGAAGTACATTAAGCTTAATGGCAGCAGGTGTACCAATTAAGAGACCAGTTGCAGGTATTTCAACAGGATTAGTAACAAATCCAAATGATGAAAACGACTATGTAATGTTAACAGATATTCAAGGAATTGAAGACTTCTTCGGAGATATGGACTTCAAAGTAGGTGGAACAGAAAAAGGTATAACAGCAATCCAAGTTGATATCAAAGTTGACGGATTATCTTATGAAATAATCAAAGAAGCTTTTGAAAGAACAAGAGTTGCTAGAAAACATATATTAGAAGATGTTATGGCACCAGTTATAGCTGAACCAAGAAAAAATATCTCTAAATATGCACCAAAAATAACATCAACTAAAATCAAAGTTGAAAAAATAAAAGATGTTATCGGAAAAGGTGGAGAAACAATCAACAAAATAATTGATGCAACAGGAGTAAAAATAGACATTAAAGAAGATGGACAAGTATTCATTTATTCTGAAAACTCAGAAAAAGCTGACGAAGCATTAGAAATGGTACAAGACATTGTAAGAGAAGTTGAAGTTGGAGAAATCTACTATGGAACAGTTACAAGAACAACAACTTTCGGAGCATTTGTTGATTTAGGAGTTAATGGAAAAGAAGGATTACTTCATATTTCAAAAATTTCTAAAGAAAGAATTAAAAAAGTAGAAGATGTCCTTAATGTTGGAGATAAAGTAACAGTTAAAGTTACAGAAATTGATGAACAAGGTAGAGTAAACTTAACAGCAATTTTATCAGATGAAAAAGAAGAGAAAAAAGCTGAATAAAAATACAGAAGAATAATATAAAAAGCACTTTTAGTGCTTTTTTTGTGGAAAAATATATTGCTAATAAATAATAAATAATGTTATAATATAAACAGTCAGATTTATCTGACTGAAGGTGTACAAAAGGAGAAAATTATGAAAATTAATTTAAAAAATATCATAACATGGATAATTTTAATTATTCTATTATTTATAACAGGAAAATTTTATAAACAAAATAATTTTAATGACTTTGTAAGAAGTGAAATGCAACCAAAAACATCAGAATTCAAAAGAGACAGTCAAGAAAAATATTCAAAATATGACAGCTATAGAATAACATCAAATGAATTAAATGATGCAGCGTTTTACAAAACAGTAAAAGTACAAAAAAACACGCCATACAAAGTAACATGTATGGTAAAAACATCAGACATAGAAACAGAAGATGACAATTCAGGAATTGGTGCACAAATATCAGTAATAGGAACAACAGAAAAATCAATTGCAATTTCAGGAACAAACGATTGGAAAAAAATCGAAATGATATTCAATTCAAAAAATAGAGAAGAAGTAGACATTGGTTTTAGACTAGGTGGATATCTTGGAAAATGTACAGGAACAGCTTGGTTTTCCGATTTAACATTAGAAGAAGGTGTATCAAACACAACCAATAATTGGAAGTTTGCATGCTTCATATTTGAAAATACGGATGTAAAAATAAAAGGAAAAGAAATAAAATTATCAATGACAGATACAGATATTATGGACATAACAGACACATTAAAAAGATTCAAATCAACAGCAAGTGATTTATCAGCAAACAAAATGACAGCAGATTATGATATTTACAGAATTAAAGAACCAATAACAAAATTAACTTATGACAAAAAATTTGGATACTTTGTTGCAGCAGAAGATGTTGAAAATCAAATCAAAGAAACAGTAAAGAAAAATGATTATGACCACATTTTCGTTGTAATTCGTTTAGGAAATGATCAACACAAAAATGACATAAAAGTAAACGATTGGATAGGATTAGGCTCAATGGATTACTATGGAATAGGTTATTCAAATATCAGGTTACCAAATTCTTCAAATAGCTATATGTATAAATATAATACAAGAGTAAACACATTCCCAGAAGATGTATTTTTACACGAATTTTTACACTCATTAGAAAGAACAGCAAAAGAATGTGGATATGATATTCCTGCATTACATGATTATTCAAAATATAATTATAAGGATGAAAAATTAACTGGGCAAAAAAAATGGTATCAAGATTATATGAACAAAAATATAAAAACATCACAAGGTTATATAGGATTACCTAAAGAAGTATACACATTAAAACCAGCAAAGATGTCAGATTTTGAATATTCATATAAGATAGAAGAATTTAAAGATCCTAAGAATTTTATAGAAGACATAAGACAATTGTTTAAAAACGTATTTACAAATTTAAATAGTATGAGAAATAAAGGAGCATTAACAGAAAATGAAAGTAACTGACTTTAATTACAATTTACCAGAAGAATTAATAGCACAAGTACCACTAGAAAAAAGAGACGAATCAAGATTAATGGTTCTAGATAGAAAAAAGCAAACAGTAGAACACAAAGTGTTTAAAGATATAATAGACTATCTACAACCAGGAGATTGCTTAGTAAGAAACAACACAAAAGTAATACCAGCAAGAATCTATGGCAAAAAAGAAACAGGAGCACATGTAGAATTTTTATTACTAAACAATATCGAAGGAGACATCTGGGAAAGCATAGTAAGACCAGGAAACAAACTTCACATAGGAACAAAAGTAATATTTGGAGATGGATTGCTAGAAGCGGAAATTTTAGATGTAATGCCAGGTGGAACAAGAAAAGTAGAATTTCATTATAACGGAATATTCAACGAAATATTAGACCGAATTGGACTAATGCCATTACCACCATACATACACGAAGAACTAAAAGAAAAAGACAGATATCAAACAGTATATGCCAAATATGAAGGATCAGCAGCAGCACCAACAGCAGGACTACACTTTACACCAGAACTATTAAAGAAAATAGAAGAAAAAGGAATAAAAATAGCAAACGTAACACTACATGTAGGAATAGGAACATTCAGACCAGTAAAAGAAGACACAGTAGAAGCACACGAAATGCACTCAGAACACTATTACATAAAACAAGAAGATGTAGAAAAAATCAACGAAACAAAGAAAAATGGTGGAAGAGTAATAGCAGTAGGAACAACATCATGTAGAGTACTAGAAACTATAGCAAATGCAGAAACAGGAATGGTAGAAGTAGCAGAAGGAGATACACAAATATTCATTTATCCAGGATACAAATTTAAATGTATAGAGGGATTAATAACAAACTTCCATTTACCACAATCAACATTATTAATGTTAGTATCAGCATTAGCAGGAAAAGATTATATTATGGGAGCATACGAAGAAGCAGTAAAAGAAAGATATAGATTCTTCAGCTTTGGAGATGCAATGTTTATAAAATAGGGATTGAGGGACGTTCCTTAAAATCCCTCTTAAAAGGGAAAGAGGGACACTCCTTTGAAAGGACTGTCCCCAAATCCCGGAAAAAAGGGATTTTAAGGAACGTCCCCTAATCCCGGAATGGAGAAAATAGAATGAAACCAGCAGTAACTTACGAATTATTACACGTATGTAAACAAACAGGTGCAAGAAGAGGTGTTATTCATACACCTCATGGAGATATACAAACACCAATATTTATGCCAGTTGGTACTCAAGCAACTGTGAAATCAATGACGCCTGAAGAATTAAAAGAAGAAGTAAAAGCACAAATTATTTTATCAAATACATATCACTTATATTTAAGACCAGGACAAGATATTGTAAAAGAAGCAGGAGGTCTTCACAAGTTTATGAATTGGGACAGACCAATTTTGACTGATAGTGGTGGTTTTCAGGTTTTTAGTTTAGGTGATTTAAGAACTATAAATGAAAATGGAGTTGAATTTAAATCTCATTTAGATGGTAGTAGGCATACATTTACACCAGAGTCTGTAATGAAGACTGAAGAGGATTTAGGTGCAGATATTATAATGGCATTTGATGAGTGCTGTCCATATCCATCAACTTATGAATATACAAAAAATTCTATGGAAAGAACTACAAGATGGGCCGAAAGATGCAAAAAAGCTCATACTACTGAAAACCAAGCGCTATTTGGAATTATTCAAGGTGGATTCTATAAAGATTTAAGAGACAAGAGTTTAGAGGATTTAGTAAAATTAGATTTACCTGGATATGCAATTGGAGGAATAAGTGTTGGAGAACCAAAAGATGAATTTTTAGATATTCTTTATCATACTGCTCCAAAAATGCCAGAGAATAAACCTAGATATTTAATGGGAGTTGGAACGCCAGATTATTTAATAGAAGCAGCAATTGCTGGAATTGATATGTGTGATTGCGTTTTACCAACAAGAATTGCAAGAAATGGAACAGCAATGACATGGAATGGAAAAGTTGTTGTAAGAAATGCAACTTATGAAAGAGATTGGGGACCATTAGATCCAGAATGTGATTGTTATACATGTAAAAACTACACAAGGGCATATATAAGACATCTTGTAAAAACAAACGAAATATTAGGAGTTAGATTATTATCTATTCATAACCTAAGATTCTTGACTAAATTAATGGAAAGAGTTAGAATAGAAATAGAGAATGATAATTTACTTACATTCAAAGAAGAGTTTTATAAAAAATATGGATACACAAAATAGTTGTAGAAATATAGGAGGGGTATACAAATGAATTTAATTGATGAGAGTTTTGATGAAGTTCCAAAAGTTGATAATACAAAGAAAATATCAAAAATAATACTTGCAATAATTGTAATATTAATAGTTGGAATAATAGGAATATTTATAGCAATAACATATATACAAAGTAATACTTTAAGATTGGCGTTAAACGGAAGTTCTAACGAAAAAGTATTAAATATGATGGTAGAAGAAGCTAACGGAACTATATATTTCCCAATAAAAGATATAGCTCCATATTTAGGATATGAAAGCTACAATGGAGAATATACAGATAAATCTGAAGAACAAAATAAATGTTATATACAATGTGAAGATGAAATTGCAAACTTTACATTAAATTCAAACAAAATATATAAATTAGTTACTTCAGATGATAAAGCAAACTATGAATACTACTATGCTTCAAAGCCTGTAAAAGCAATAAATGGTAAATTATATGCAACATCAGATGCAATAGAAAACGCATTTAACATATCATTTAATTATAATAAAGACAAAAAAAGAATACAAATTTATACAATGCCATATTTAATTGATGCATATCAATCAAAAGTATTAGATTATGGATATGAAAAAATAAATGATAATTTTGTTAATAAAAAAACAGTTTTAAATAATATGTTAATTGTAACAAAAAATAATGACAGAACTTATGCTGTAATTAATGTTGATGGAACAACAGTAATAGAGCCAAAATATTCAAACATACAGTACTTACCAAACTCAGGAGATTTTTTAGTACAAGACAACAAAAAAGTAGGAATTATATCAGCCAAAAAAGAAACTAAAATTCAATTATTATATGATAATTTGGAATTAATTGATAGTGATGCAGGACTATACCTTGCAAGCAGAGAAAATAAATACGGAGTTGTTGATTCAAAAGGAAATATTAAAATATATATCGAATATGATCAAATTGGAATTGATGAAACAAAATTCGAGAAAAACGGAATAAAAAATAGATACTTACTAGACAATGGAATGATTCCAGCAAAAAAAGGTGATGTATGGGGAGCATTTGACAAAAATGGAAATACAGTAATTGATTTTGAATATGAAGGTTTTGGATATGTAGCATCAAGTAACAAAGATGCAATAAACTTATTAATAATACCTGATTACAATATGATAATAGCACAAAAAAATAAAAAATACGCATTAATAAATTCAACTGGAAAAATAATAATAGATCCAATTCTTGATGATATTTATATGACAATAAGTTCAGGAAAAAAATACTATTATATGAATGCTAATAATCAAACATTTAATGTAGAAGAATGGTTAGATAGCTGGGGTGTAAAACCACAAAATGGTCGTTCATCAAATACAAATAATAACAATAAAACAACAGAACAAAATGAAGAAACGGAATAAAATTAAATAGAATATTTTTAATACCAACTGAATATAAATATATATAGTAAACCAAAGAAACAAGGAGAATATGTATGTTTAATGTAACGGTATTAAAAATGAAAGATATATTAAAATATCTTGTAGGAATTATAATAACAATAGCGTTTATTATATATACTACAAGATATTTTTCTTCTACAAGCAAAAAACATAAAGAAGAAAATAAACAGTCAAGTACTAAGACAATACAATTAGGAAGTTTAAAAGGTTGCTTAGATAAAACAATTCCAACAATATCAAGCTTAAATTCTGATACAAATTCTGAGGATAACAAAAAAACAAAACAAAATAATTATTTAGAAGAATTTTTAGCGACAGAAATTAGTTCATTAAAAGAAATAGATAAAATGGAAAGTTCAGAACAACATGAAGAAAGTAATAATACTGAAGAAAAAAATAAAGAAACAGCAAATACAAGTTCAAAAAACGTTGAAAATACATCAAAAGAAGAAATAAAATTAGCTGATAATACATCAGTACAAACTCAGGTTGTAACACAAAATCCAATTTCAGAAAATTATAATTCGCAATATGGAAAAGTAAAAATAAAAAATCAAACAACATATCAACTAAATGAAGAGAATTTAAAACCAGACATAAAAATAGAAAATAAAAATATATTAATTTTCCATACTCATAGCTGCGAAAGCTACACACCAAGCGAAAAATATCCATATACACAAACAGGGAATTATAGAACAACAGACTTAAATTACACAGTAACAAGAGTTGGAACAGAATTAGAAAATTATTTAAAACAATACAATTTTAATGTTGCACACAACACATCATATCACGATTATCCATCATACAATGGCTCATATACAAGGTCATTACAGACAGTAGAATCAATGAAACAATCAACACCAGCTGATATAATTATTGATTTACATAGAGATGCAGTTGGTTCAAGACCAGACTATGCGCCAACAGTAAAGATTGGTGATGAATATGCTGCACAAATAATGTTTGTAATAGGGACAAATGAAGGTGGTTTGTGGCACCCAAATTGGAATGAAAATCTAAAATTTGCTATAAAGATTCAAGAAAAAGCGGAAGAAATGTATCCTGGATTGTTTAAACCAATAATGCTTACAAAATCAAGATATAATCAGCATTCTGGGAAATTTGCCAATATTATGGAAGTGGGGTCAACAGGGAATACGTTAGAACAATGTCTTACAAGTATGAAGTTTTTATCTGCAGTTATAAATGCAGCAATAAACCAATAGGGACGTTGATTGTTTGGTTGAAAATAAATAAAATCGAAAAAAACTCATTTTTTTGTTTGATATTTTGTAAATATATGATATAGTATAGAAAACGCAAAAACGAAAGGAAAATAAAATGAGAAAAGATAGAAACGAAAAAAAGAAAAAAAGAATAATTAAAATTTTTATAGCAGTAATAAGTATTATATTAGTAGCACTTATTGTGCTTAAAATTAATGATCATATTATATTAGGGAAAAATAAGACAATAAATTTGATTATAAACAATAAAAATGTAACATCAAATTTAAAACAAGATATATTAATTCAAGATGGTGAAATTTATATATCAAAACAAGATTTAGGAAACTTTTTTGATAAATATATTTATGAAGATAAAGCTAACAACCAAATCATAACAACTTATGATGATAAAATTGGGGCAATAAGCTTAGAAGAAAATAAAATAAGCATAAATGGATCAGAAAAAAATACATTCACACATGCCATAAAAAAAGAAAATACAATTTATGTTCCAATTCAAGAATTAGAAGATGTATATGGAATTGAAATAAAACACATAGAAAACACAAAAGTTTTAGCAATTGATTCAATATCAAGAGAACAAAAAAAGGCAATAATAACAAAAAACGTACCTGTAAAATCATCAACAAAATTTATAAGCAAAACAGTTGATAGAGCTAAGAAGGGGAGTTATGTAATTGTTATTTCAGATGAAAACGGATATGCAAGAATCAGAACAGAAAATGGAAAAATTGGATATGTAAAATCTAATAAATTAGCCAACACAGTTGTTGTAAGAGAAGCAATTCAGAACCAAAAACAAATTAATGAAAAAGTAAATTTAGTTTGGGATTATTATTCAGAATTTGCAACAGCACCAAATAGAAACGGAGAAACTATGGATGGTGTAAATGTTGTATCACCAGCATTTTTCCATTTAAATAAAAATGGAAAATTAACAGAAAATGTGGGACAAGCAGGAAAAAATTATATACAATGGGCACATGAAAATGGATATAAAGTTTGGCCAATGGTTCAAAACGCTGGAGATGGCATGATAGAAGTTACATCCAAAATAATGAACGATTATAACAAAAGACAAGAGTTAATAAATCAAATTGTATCTGTATGTGTTCAGTATAATCTAGATGGAATAAATGTTGACTTTGAAAATATGAAACAAGAAGATAAGGATTTGTATTCAAGATTCATAATAGAATTAACACCAAGATTGAAAAGTATGGGAATGGTAGTATCTGTTGATGTTACAGCTCCTGATGGTGCAGAAACATGGTCAATGTGCTTTGACAGAAATGTAATAGGTAATGTTGCTGATTATATAGTGTTTATGGCTTATGATCAATACGGAGTTTCAAGTAATAAATCTGGTACAACAGCTGGATATAACTGGGTAAAACTAAGCTTGAAAAAATTCTTAGAAACAGAAGAAATTGAAAGTGATAAAATAATTCTTGCAATTCCATTATATACAAGAGTTTGGACAGAAGATAGTTCAGGAAAAGTTATAAAGAAAAGTACTGTTCCATTAAAGAGCATGGGAGCAGTTGTACCAAGTAATGCAACTAAAAATTGGGATGATGATTTAAAACAATACTATGTTGAGTATAAAGAAGGTGCTAATACTAAAAAGATTTGGCTTGAAGAGGGGGATTCTTTAAAAGCAAAGATTGGATTGATTAATGATAATAGTTTGGCAGGTGTTGCTTCTTGGGCAAAAGATATGGAAACAAGTGATTATTGGAGTTTTTTAAAAAATGAAATGAAGTAAAATTTAATATAATATAAAAGTATTAATGTATAATTAAAAACAAGAACATTAATACTTTTTTATTAACTAAAATTTTTAAAAAAATACAAACAAATGTTTACAAGTTGCAATTTTTATGATATAATCTTTTTATTGGAAGGAGGATATTATGCAAAAAACATATATATGTATAGATTTAAAAAGTTTCTATGCATCTGTAGAATGTGTAGAACGTGGATTAAATCCACTTACAACAAATTTGGTTGTAGCAGATGAAAGCAGAACAGAAAAAACAGTATGCCTTGCAGTAACTCCTTCATTAAAGGCTTATGGTATAGGAGGAAGAGCACGACTTTTTGAGGTAAATGAAAAAGTAAGAGAGATAAATTATAATAGAAGGCAAAGGGCAGTAAATAAACAGTTTGAAGGAAAATCATACAATAGTGAAGAACTACAAAAAAATAGAAAGCTAGAATTAGACTTTATAAAAGCAGTTCCAAGAATGTCACATTATATGCAATTTAGTACAAAAATATACAATATTTATTTAAAATATATATCAGAAGAAGATATATATGTATATTCAGTTGATGAAGTTTTTGCAGATGTAACAAACTATTTAAAAACATACAAAATGAGTGCAATGCAATTAGTAACAAAAATGATACAAGATGTGTACAAACAAACTGGAATAACAGCAACAGGTGGAATTGGAAGTAATATGTATCTTGCCAAAATTGCAATGGATATAGGTGCAAAACATGTAAAACCCAATAAATATGGAGTAAGAATTGCAAGTCTAGATGAAATATCGTATAGAAAATTATTATGGGAGCATAGACCATTAACAGATTTTTGGAGACTGGGAAGAGGATATGCAAAAAAACTTGAACAAAATAATATGTATACTATGGGAGATGTTGCAAGATGCTCAATAGAAAACGAAGAACTTTTATATAAATTATTTGGAATAAATGCAGAATTATTAATTGACCATGCGTGGGGATGGGAACCATGCACAATAAAACAAATCAAATCATATAAGCCAAAAGTAAACAGCCTATGCTCAGGGCAAGTATTACATTGTGGATATAGATACAAGCAAACACGTTTAATTATTAAAGAAATGACTGATTCATTAGTGTTGGACTTAGTAGAAAAAAAGTTGTTAACAGATCAAATTGTACTAACAATTGAATATGATGTAGAAAATCTAACAAATAATAATATCAAAAAAAATTACAAAGGAGAAATAACAAAAGACAGGTATGGAAGAGATGTGCCAAAGCACGCACACGGAACAATAAATTTAAAAGAAAAAACATCATCAACAAAAGAAATAATGGAAGCGACATTAGAATTATTTGATAGAATTATAAATAAAGATTTAATTACAAGAAAAATATATATTACAGCATGTAAAGTGGTTAGAGAGGCGGAATACAAGGAAAAAGAAAATAAATTTGAACAGATAAATTTGTTTACAAACTATGAAAATGAAATAAAAAAACAACAAGAAAACAAAGAAAAAAAGCAAAAAGAAAAAAATCTACAATTAGCAGTTATAGACATAAAAAGAAAATATGGAAAAAATGCAATTTTAAAAGGAATGAATTTTGAAGAAGGCGGAACAATGATAGAAAGAAATGGACAGATTGGAGGACACAAGGGATAAAATGAGTAATAAATATGATGATATATTGTATATGAAACATCACGTATCAGAAAAACATCCTCAAATGTCAATGGAAGCACGAGCAGCACAATTTGCTCCATTTGCAGCATTAACAGGATTTGAAGATGAAGTAAAAAAAACAGCAAGACTAAATGATGAAAGAATTGAAATGGGTGAAGAGGTAAAAGTAACATTAGATAGAAAAATAACCAATGGGGACGTTGATTAATTGGTTGATAAAAGTTATTGTTAAAATGCACAATTTTTGTAAAAAAAGCTTGACTTTTAGCACTTTTCAAATATATAATGACAAAAAGAAGCAGTTGGAGGTATTTTAGGCAGATGCAAAATGGAAACGTGTATTACACAACAGAAAAATATGGAAACTTAACAGATGAACAAGTAATATCTCAAATAAAAGAAGGGGACGAGCAAGCCTTATCTTTTTTATTAAATAAATACAGAGATTTAGTAAACTCAAAAGTTGGAAAATATTTTATAATCGGAGCAGAAAAAGAAGATATTATACAAGAGGGAATGATTGGTCTATACAAAGCTATAAAATGTTTTAATGAAGAAAAACAAAACTCATTTAAAACATTTGCAAACCTATGTGTAGAAAGACAATTAATAACAGCAATAAAAAGTTCAAATAGGCAAAAGCACATGCCACTTAATTCATACCTATCACTTAACACATCTGCTTATGACAATGATGACGAAAATGGAACAGAATTAATAGAAACTTTTAAAGTAGACACAGTGGAAGATCCATTAGACACAATAATGAAAAAAGAATTATTTGATGAAATACAAACAAAGATGCATAAATCACTAAGTAAATTTGAAGAGCAAGTTTTAGAAAGATTTATACAAGGAGAAAGTTATGATATTATTGCCAAAAGACTAGATACCCCTGTAAAATCAGTGGATAATGCAATACAAAGAATAAGAAAAAAAGCAATAAAAAATATATTTTAATATTTTTGTTGTAAATACTATGAGAAAAATATATAAATAAAAGGGAGTTAGATTAAATCAGAAAAAATAATCAAATTTCCTTTTCATATATAAAATAAATGCTTGCATAGCTCAACTGGTAGAGTACCGCCTTGGTAAGGCGGAGGTCACGGGTTCAAGCCCCGTTGTAAGCTCCAAAATGTATCAATAAAGAGTTTGGTAAATAATACATAATAAATTCGAATTGGAGATGATTTGTATAGAAAATGAAATAAATGATTTGATAATAAAAAATGATTTATCAAGTGAAGAAATAAAAAGCTTAATATATACAATAAGAGGAAAACAAGTAATGATTGATAGTGATGTAGCAAGATTATATCATTATGAAACAAGAAGAATAAATGAAACTGTAAAAAGAAATATTGAACGTTTTCCAGCAGAGTTTTGTTTTCAATTAACCAGTAAAGAGTATGAAACTTTGAAGTCGCAAATTGCGACTTCAAATACTCGTGGTGGAAAACAAAAATTACCTTATGTATTTACAGAAAAGGGTATTTTAATGCTTTCTGGGTTATTAAAAAATAACGTAGCTATTGAAGTAAGTATAAAAATAGTAGAAGCATTTGTAGAAATGAGAAAATTTTTATCTTCGAATGGACAGTTATTCGAAAGATTGACAAATGTAGAATATAAACTATTAGAACACGATAAGAAATTTGACCAATTATTTGACCAATTACAAGAAGAAGAAAATATAAAACAAAAGATATTTTTTGAAGGACAAATATATGATGCTTATAGTTTGATGATTGATATTATTAAAAAAGCAAGTAAAAAGATTTTAATAATCGATAATTATATAGACGATAGTATATTGAAAATGCTTACTAAAAAGAAGAAAAATGTTGAAGTTGTTATATTAACTTCAAATAAAAGTAATATAGAAAGATTAGATATTCAAAAATTTAATAAGGAATATCCTGTATTAAAAGTTGCTAAAACAAATAAATTCCATGATAGATTCATTATAGTAGATAAAAAAGAAATGTATCATTTAGGTGCTTCAATAAAGGATTTAGGGAAAAAATGTTTTGGAATTAATAAAATTGAAGATTTAGATATTATAGATAAAATTATAAATTTATAATATAAATCTTAAAAATAGATTTGTGATATATTAAATATAAGATATTAAAGATGGATTGAGAGGTAATATTAAATGAAAAAAGTAAAAAATGAAAAAATCAAAGAAGCAAACAAAAAAATAAACAAAAGAGCATCAGAATTTAAAGAATTTATAACAAAAGGAGATGTAGTAGACCTAGCAGTAGGTGTAATTGTAGGTGGAGCATTTGGAAAAATAGTAACATCATTAGTAAATGATATATTAATGCCAATAATAGGAGTAATAATTGGTGGAATAGATTTTACAAATTTAAGTGTAAAAATTGCAGATGCAGAAATTAAATATGGTTCATTTATTCAACAAATAGTAGACTTTTTAATAATTTCTCTATGCGTGTTTGAATTTGTAAAAATAATAACAAGAATTACTAAATTAGCAGATAAAGAAGAGAAAGTAGAAGAAGCGGTTGAAGAAGTAAAAGAAGAAACGGAGTTAGACGTTTTAAAAGAAATAAGAGAATTATTAAAAGAAAAAGAAGATAAATAAAAATATGATTCAAAATTATTTAGGTTAAATATTGACAATCCAGCAAAAAGGTATTAAAATAATATACATAAAATAGTTAAAAACAAAATATATAAAACAAGTAAGAGAAAAAGTAAAATAAAGGTTACTAAAAGAGAGAGTAGGTCAAGGCTGAAAACCAACTCAAGCAAACATATTTGAAAAACTACCTCTTCATAAGTTTTGGTGAACAAGCCAAACGGAGTAAGATACGTTATAATCTGTAAAGCAAGTTAAAATTAGGATGGAACCGTGTAAATAGCACTCCTATGGATATTATAAAAAGTCCATAGGAGTTTTTGTTATACATAAACCAACGTAAAAAAACATTGAGGAACAATTTTTGAGGAACAAACATCGTATAAAAAATGGACAAAAATATACCACAAGGGTATCACTTATCTGTAAGGAGGCAAAGCCTCCAACAGTTAAGAAGATCCATAATTAGAAACGTCCCAAAATGGACATAGAAAGGAAAGGGAATATTATGATAAAAGTAACATTAAAAGACGGCTCAAGCTTAGAAGTAGAGCAAGGTGCATCAATATATGAAGTAGCACAAAAAATAAGTGAAGGATTAGCAAGAGTAGCAACATGCGGAATTGTTAATGGAGAAGTAAAAGATTTAAGATACGAATTACAAGAAGATTGCAATTTAACAATCGAAACATTTGAAAGTAGTTTAGATGGAAAAAAAGCATACTGGCACACAACATCACACATAATGGCACAAGCAGTTAAAAGATTATTCCCAACAGTTAAATTTGCTATTGGACCATCAATCGAAGAAGGATTTTACTATGATTTTGATGTAGAAAAACCATTCTCAGATGAAGACAAAGCAAACATAGAAGCTGAAATGAAAAAAATAATAAAAGAAGATTTAGAAATATCAAGATTTGCATTACCAAAACAAGAAGCTTTAAAATTAATGGAAGGCCAAGAATATAAACAAGAATTAATAAACGACTTAGCAGATGGAGAAGAAATCAGTTTCTACAAACAAGGTGATTTTACAGATTTATGTGCAGGACCACACTTAATGAAAACAGGTAAAGTTAAATCAGTAAAAATATTAGCATCTTCAGGAGCATACTGGAGAGGTGATGAACACAATAAAATGCTTCAAAGAATATATGCAATATCATTCCCAAAAGTAAGTCAAATGGAAGAGTATATGCAAATTCTAGAAGATAGAAAAGCAAGAGACCACAGAAAAATAGGAAAAGATTTAAACTTATTTATGACACATCCTTTAGTAGGTGCAGGACTTCCAATGTACTTACCAAATGGAGCAACAATAAGAAGAACACTTGAAAGATATATTCAAGACAAAGAAATAAGAATGGGATACGACCATGTTTACACACCATCAATAGCAACAACAGACCTATACAAAACAAGTGGACACTGGGATCACTACAAAGACGATATGTTCCCTGTAATGAAAATGGACAATGAAGAATTAGTATTAAGACCAATGAACTGCCCACACCACATGTTAATATACAAAAATTCAATGCACTCATACAGAGACTTACCAATCAAAATTGCAGAATTAGCACATGATTTTAGATACGAAGACTCAGGAGCTGTATGTGGATTAGAGCGTGTACGTCAAATGTGCCAAAACGACTCACACCTATTCGTAAGACCAGACCAAATAAAAGAAGAAGTTGGAAAAGTATTAAATTTAATATTTGATGTATATTTAAATGACTTTGGATTCCCAAGAGAAAACTTTGCATTTAGACTTTCTCTAAGAAGTAAAGAAAAAGAAAAATACATTGATAATGACGAAATGTGGGAAACAGCAGAAGGACAATTAAGAGAAATCTTAAAAGAACTAAACATAGACTTCTACGAAGCAGAAGGAGAAGCTGCATTCTATGGACCAAAAATTGACATCCAAATAAAAACAGCATTGGGACATGACGTAACAATACCAACATGTCAATTAGATTTCGCACTACCAGAAAGATTTGACTTAAGCTACATTGGAGAAGACGGACAAAAACATAGACCAGTAGTAATCCACAGAGCAATACTAGGATCATCAGATAGATTCATCTCATTCTTATTAGAAGAAACAAAAGGAAATCTACCAACATGGTTAGCACCAGTACAAGTAAAAATCTTGCCAATAAGCGAAAAACAACACGAATATTGTAAAGAATTAAATGAAAAACTATTAGATGAAGGAATCAGAGTAAAATTTGATGACAGAAACGAAAAAGTAGGATATAAAATTCGTGAAGCACAAATGGAAAAAATTCCATATATGCTAATCGTTGGAGACAAAGAAGTAGAAAACGGAGAAGTATCTGTACGTTCAAGAAAAGATGGAAACAACGGTGAAGTTGTAAAAGTAGAAGAATTTATTAAGAAAATAAAAGAAGAAATTGGAAACAGGGATTAAGGGACGTTCCTCTTTTTCCCTTCTAGAAGGGATTGAGGGACACTCCTTTATGTAAGGACTGTCCCCGAATCCCTGTAAACAGGGATTTTAAGGAACGTCCCTTAATCCCTAAAGAAAAGGAGAAAAATTATGAAATTAGGAATTGTAGGCCTACCAAATGTAGGAAAAAGTACTTTATTTAACAGCATAACAAAAGCGGGAGCAGAGTGTGCAAACTATCCTTTCTGTACAATTGAACCAAATGTTGGTGTTGTGGCTGTACCAGATGAGAGATTAGATAAATTAACTGAAATGTATAAACCTCAAAAAACTACACATGCTGTTATTGAATTTGTTGATATTGCTGGGCTTGTTAAAGGTGCTAGCAAAGGTGAAGGTTTAGGCAATAAGTTTTTATCACATATTCGTGAAACAGATGCAATTGTTGAAGTTGTAAGATGTTTTGAGGATTCAAATGTTGTTCATGTTGATGGAAGTGTTAATCCAATAAGAGATATTGAAACAATTAATTTGGAACTAATTTTTGCTGATATTGAAACTGTAAATAAAAGATTAGATAAAGCAAGAAAAAATTTAAAAGCTGATAAAAAATATCAAGAAGAAATTGACTTATTAGAAAAAATATTAAAAGTTTTAGAAGCTGGAAAGTCAGCTAGAACTATTGATTTTAACGAAGATGAACAAGTTTTAGTAAAAGATATGTTTTTATTAACAACTAAACCAATTTTATATGTTGCAAATGTTTCTGAAGAGCAATTAGATGATGCAGAAAATGATGCATTAGTAAAACAGGTTAAAGAATATGCTTTAAGTGAAAATGCAGAGGTAATTCCATTATGTGTAAAAATTGAAGAGGAATTATCTGGATTAGAGGATGAAGATAAAAAAGAAATGCTTGAAGCCTTAGGGTTAGAAGAGTCAGGGCTTGACAAAGTTATAAAAAGGAGTTATAATTTATTAGGATTGATGTCATTTTTGACTGCAGGAGAACCTGAAGTAAGAGCTTGGACTATAAAAAAAGGAACAAAAGCACCACAAGCTGCGGGAAAAATCCACTCTGATATAGAAAGAGGATTTATAAAAGCAGAAATAGTTTCTTTTGATGATTTGGTAAAAGAAGGATCAATGGTCGCTGCAAAAGAAAAAGGACTTGTAAGACAAGAAGGAAAAGAATATATTATGCAAGATGGAGATATAGTATTATTTAAATTTAACGTGTAATATATGTAAAAAAATTGTAACACAAATGTAAAATAAAAAAATGTAAAAAATGTTGACTAATTTAAATATAAAGTATACAATTTAAGTAGATTAAAATTGTACTTAAGAAAAATAGTATAATTATATTTAGATGTAGAATAATAAATATAAAAAGGAGAGATTTAAAAATGAAAAATTCAAAGTTAACAAAAATTATTTTAGTTGCTATAGTAGCATTAATAGCATTAGTTATGGTAAAAAACACAGTATTTGCAGCAACAGAATTACCAACAAACTCTTTATTACCAACAAATACTGCTACAAATAATGCAACAGAAAACAACACAGCAACAAATAACACTGCAAGCAATACATCATTAAACAGTTTAAATATTAATAGTTCAGTAAACAACACAGTAAATAATACATCAGCAAACAATACTGTATTAACAACAAACAACAAAAGTTCTTACAACAACAATGCAAGTTTACCAAACACAGGTGTTACAGATACAATGCCAGTTGTAGTTTTAGTAGTAGCATTAGCAATTTCTGCAGTATATGCATACAAAAAAATGCAAGATTACAAAAATATTTAAGTAAAAAAATAATTATAAAAAAGATAAAGGAATTTGAAAAAATTCCTTTATTTTTTGCTTTAAATTGTATATAATAATTAAGAAAAACATTCAGAAAATCAAAAGGAGAGATAAACTCAAAATGAATAAAGAACAAGCGAAAAAGAGAATTGAAGAATTAAGAAAACAAACTGAATATTATGCAGGTAAATATTATGATGATGATAAGCCAGAAATATCAGATTTTGAATATGATATGTTAATGGTGGAATTGCGCAATTTAGAAAAAGAATATCCAGAATTTCAAAGCAAAGAATCATTAACTCAAAAAGTTGGTGGACATGTTAAAGAAGGATTTGAAAAAGTAACACACGAAGTTCCATTACAAAGTTTGCAAGATATTTTTAGCTTAGAAGAAATAGATGAATTCGATAGCAGAATAAGAAAATCTGCAGTTGAAAACGGAATAAAAGAAGTAAAATACGTTGTAGAAACAAAAATTGATGGACTTTCAGCTGCATTAGAATATAAAAACGGAAAATTTGTTAGAGGAGCAACAAGAGGAAATGGACTTGTTGGAGAAGATGTAACAAATAACTTAAAAACTGTAAAAACAATTCCAATGGAGATAAATGATAAAATAGATATAATAGTACGTGGAGAGGTTTTTATAGGCAAAGAAGAATTTGAAAAATTAAATCAAGAAAGAGAAGAAAACGAAGAAGAATTATTTGCAAATGCACGTAATGCTGCAGCAGGTTCACTTCGTCAATTAGACAGTAAAGTTACAGCAAAAAGACCACTTGATATTTATATATTCAATGTTCAAAAAATAGAAGGAAAAGAATTTAACTCTCATTTTGAAGAATTAGAATATTTAAGCAATTTGGGCTTCAATGTTGTACCAGTAAGAATTCCATGTACTAATTTAAAAGAAGTAAAAGCAGCAATTGAAAAAATAGGAGAAATGAGAGAAAATTTAGCATTTGGAATTGATGGTGCAGTTATTAAAGTAGATGACATCAAATTTAGAGAAATACTTGGAACAACAGTAAAAACACCAAGATGGGCAATAGCATACAAATATCCACCAGAGCAAAAAGAAACAATAGTTAAAGACATTGCAGTTCAAGTAGGAAGAACAGGTGTGATAACACCAATGGCAATACTAGAACCAGTAAAGGTTGCAGGATCAACAATATCAAAAACAACATTACACAATGAAGATTTTATAAAAGAAAAAGGATTAAAAATAGGCGACACAGTAGTTATTCAAAAAGCTGGAGATGTAATACCTGAAATAGTAAAAGTTGTAGAATCAAAAAGAACAGGAAAAGAAATTGATTTCGAAATGCCACGAGTTTGCCCAGTATGTGGAGCAGAAGCTATAAGAGAAGAAGGAGAATCAGCAATAAGGTGCACAGGAATAGAATGCCCTGCAAAATTATTCAGAAACTTAGTTCACTTTGTATCAAGAGAAGCAATGAATATAGATGGATTAGGGGAAAATATCATTCAACAATTGCTAGATAGAGAATTAATTCATAATATATCAGACATATATGAATTAGAATTTGAAGACATAGCATCATTAAAGAAAAATGGAACAAAATTTGCACAAAATCTAATAGACAGCATAAATGCAAGTAAACAAAACGATTTATATAGATTAATAACAGCATTAGGAATTCGTCACGTAGGTGGAAAAGCATCAAAAATGCTAGCAAAAAAATATAAAACAATGGACAATTTGATGAACGCAAGTTATGAGGAATTAAGCGAAATAAAAGACATTGGGGAAGTAATGGCAAACAGTATTAGGGAATTTTTCTTGCAAGATCAAACAATAGATTTAATTAATAAATTAAAACAAGCTGGAGTTAATATGGAAGCAGTTGTTGAAGAAAATGTAGACAACAGATTTGAAGGAAAAACATTTGTATTAACAGGAAGCTTAGAAAAATATACAAGAAAAGAAGCTGAAGATATAATAGAAAAATTCGGAGGAAAAACATCAGGCTCAGTATCTAAAAAAACAGATTATGTATTGGCTGGAGAAGATGCAGGAAGCAAACTTACAAAGGCACAAAGTCTTGGGGTAACTGTAATTAGCGAAGCAGAATTTGAGGAAATGTCCAATTAGGGACGTTTCTCAAATGGACACAAGGAGGTAAAATGGAAGAAAAATATACATTTGAAATGATGTGGGAAGATTTAAATAATGGATACCAAATATATTACACTTACGTAAGAAACAAATATTTATTATTTAAAACCGCACCAAATTGTTATACACAAAAATTATTATCAGAGCACAAGAAAAATCCACAACCAAAAATGTCAATGTTAACATTAAAAAGGGTTAGAGAAATGTTTCCTGATATGGAAGATATAGAATACAAAGTAATTTCAGATTAATAATATATAAAAAAATAGACACGTA
>CAZHCX010000003.1:0-30805 GCA_964531445.1 uncultured Clostridium sp.
ATTCAAAGATACAAAAATTTGTGGATATTACTTTAGTTTGTGAAAATCTAGAAAACTTTACGTGGAAAAGTATAGAAAAAGCTTTGAATGATAAGAACATTAAACTTCCAGAATGGGAAAAAACATATATTGGGAGAAAGATAAAAGAAAATATTGATAATATTTTAATAACACCACTTATTTTGTTTTATTCTATACAAAAATATCGAGAGTATTCTTTTGCATCAACTACAAATAATTTATCGGACAATACATCAGATACATCAAAATCAAACACATCAATGGTTTTAACTGCTAAACAAAATATAAAATTGAAAAGTATGCCTAAAATTAAAGAATTTGATTTAATATTAGAAAATATTGATAAAACAAAACCTATTAAAGATCGAATTTCTTATGTATTAACTCCAATTGGTTTAACAACATTATCTGAGGAATTACAAAACCAAATCATAGAACTTGCATATACTGCATTAAAGAAGAAAAATGTATATTCTGATAATGTCTTTGATAGTTCAAAAATTCCAGAAGATAAAATTTTGATTGTTAGAATGTCATTTTCTAGACTTTTAAATAATTACATCCATAAATATGATACAAATAAAAATATTAAACTCTTAGATTTCATATCAGACTTACAGCCTGTTATTATGAATATTGATGAAATATCTTAAAACTTTATCAAATAATTTATTGGTATTTAATTTTTTCTCGAATTATATTCGTTTAAAAATTGCCAAATAGGAGGGAAAATTATGTCAGATAAAACAACATTTTTAACGTTGAAAGATAATGTAATAACGCGGAAAGAAAAAGAATTAGACGGAGAATATGTATTTACAGACTCTAATAAAGTAGTCCTTCGCGGAACTTTAGTAAACGATTTTGAATTAGACCATACATTTAATTCGATAAACTTCTATCGTTCACATATTTGTGTTCCAAGATATAGTGATAGATCTGATGTTATACAAGTTATTGTACCTGATTGGGTACTAAAAAAATATTCTCTTGATACCAAATTAGCTGGAAATCCGTTAGAAATTGCAGGACAATTTAGATCATTTAATGAGCCTGATAAATTAGGAAATAAACATTTAAAACTATATGTTTATGTAACTTTTATATCCGTCTTAGATGGTAAAACTATTGATATTTCAAATAATAATTTGATTTATCTTGATGGATACTTATGCAAACCACCAGTGATCAGAAAAATTTCTAATGAGTCACACATAACAGATTTACATGTTGCTGTAAATAGAGCTTATAATAGTTCAGATTATATTCCCTGCATAGTTTGGGATGCAAGCGCTTTGCTGGCAAGTTCTTGCAAAGTAGGAGATAGAATATTATTACTTGGAAGAATACAAAGCAGAGATTATCTAAAACATCGCGTTGAAAATCCTCAAGAAAGTGATTATAAACGCATTTATGAAGTTTGTATATTTAAGTTTAAAAATTTAAATGCCTCTGGCAAAAATTAATCCTACAGCATAGAGAGAGCATTATTGCCCTCTCTCTTGCTTTTTAAAAAAAGGAATGAAGTAAAATGAATTATATTGAATTAAAACAAATTGATGAATTAATTAAATCTGGATTTGACTTAGAGTCAATATCCTTTGAATTAGGAATACCAAAAGAAAAACTTAATAATTATATTAATAAATATAGAAGTATGAATAATACTAGCAATACTATTGAGAGAAAAAAATTACTCTCAAAAATAAATAAATTGAAAAAAAAATATAACAATCTATTTTATGCAGATTATTCAAAAAAAGATGAGAATTCTTTGGTTTTATCTGATGAAGAAAATGAACTAATAAATACTACTATAAATAATATTGAAAATAAGATTACATCTATGAACTCTCTTGAAAAGACTGAGAGAAGAAATATTGCAAATAGTATTTTATTAGAATTAAAAATTATCGATGATTTAACCTTAAATCTTTCACAATCAGAGAAACTATATTCTCTATTACACACGACCAATATGTCTAATTTAAGCATTAAACGCTCTGATAAGATTGATTCTTATATTAAAAGAAAACAAAAAAATACCGCAAAAAGGTTTGCTTATGCTATAGATGCTACACAAATTAAAACTGATGACATAGATGAATTAAAATTATTAGAATCTAAAATCACTAAAGAAATGTTGCAGGAAGATTCTATTTTAGTTAGTTCTGTGAAATCAAAAATACATAGTAAAATTTTTACGCTAACTTATCAAAATCGCACAAATCTAATTAGAAATAATATTTCTGATAATGTACGTACTCTTATTTCATCTTTAGCTGATGGAACTTTAAGTTTAGAAAATGCAAATCAACTTATTGAAGATGAAATATCTGAAAGGCAAAAAAATTCTTCTGCTAATAATAAACTTTCTAGCGAAAAAATTAAAAACCAAATATTCATTCAAGTTAAAACTCTATTAAAAGAGCAGCCTACTAATTATAGTATTAAAAATCCAAATAAAACAGTTGAACAACTTCAACAGTTAACAAATATTGATATTACGCAAAGCCTTCAAATAGTAACAACTAACTTAATTAATGAAAAATCTTATGAAAAGGCCAAAATATTATGTGATGATTTTTTAAAAGCTACTCGTGATGATGCTTTAAAAGATACAATTTATACTATGAAAAAAAATATAAGAAATTACGAAATTGGTGATATGGTTTTAAAAGGTCTTTCAATGGATAAATCTGATGATAAGCAAATTGAATATTTTGAGCTTATTGAAAAGGGCCTTATTAAGGGCAATGTAAAATTATCTTCTATTCCTTTAGGTACTAGTAAAGATGGCCTTAAAAAAATTTACTTATCAGATATTATGGATATAAATGAGTTAGAAAGATAACTTTATAAAAGCAAGATTACTTTTAATTGTAATCCTGCTTTATTTTTATTTTTTATTAAGTTCTTTATATCTTTTAATTTTCATAGTAGAAGTTTTTTCAAATTCTCCTTCTTTAATTTCAAGCGCTTTAACAGCCTTGTAAGAAGTTAATTTTTTGTTTACTTCTTTAATGTTTTTCCAAATTATATCATAAATTTCTTTTTCTGATAAATCTCCATGTATTTGTTTAATTTTATCATAGTCTGGAATAACTCTCGCAGTAATAATTAATTCTTTCTCTTCCCTTCTGCTATTAGCTTCTGGCTTTTTACCGTAGACCATAGATTCTTTTATTTCATCAACTTTGTCTAAAAGCATTTCTATTTCTTCTGGGTAAATGTTTTTACCATTTTGTGTTACTATAACGTTTTTACTTCTTCCTGTTATGAATATATATCCATCTTCATCAATGTATCCAATATCTCCTGCATTAAAATATCCATCTTCATCAATTACTTTTTTAGTTTCTTCTTCATCTTCATAATATCCAATCATTAAAGTTGGTGATTTAATCCAGATTTCTCCTTCCCCATCTTCATTTGGATTTTTTATTTTGATGTCAGCTTGAACAATTGCTTTTCCTGCAGAACCTACACATGTTTTATATTCTGGTGTAACTGCTGAGATTGGAGCTGTTTCTGTTAATCCATATCCTTGTAAGAATGTAATTCCTATATCTTCTAGCCATGTTCCAACTTTTTTATCAATTGGAGCAGCAGCAGATACTACAATTCTTAGGCTTCCACCTAAATTATCATAAATTTCTTTAAATACTTTTCTCTTGATGTCTATTCCAGCACCTTTTAATGCATTTGTAACGCCTATCATTGTATTTACCATTTTATCTTTTTTACTTTTTACAATTTTTTCATTTATTTTTTTGTATAAGCTTTCTACTAAAAGTGGAACTGTTAATATTGCTGTTGGATGTGCTTCTTGTAGGTTTGGAACGATGTATCTTAAACCCTCGCATATTGCTACTGATGCACCTGTTGCAATAGGTAATAAAAATCCTATTGTTGATTCATAACAGTGATGTAATGGCAATACTGAAAATAATCTATCTATTGGATATATTTTTACATACGCTGATATACCATTGATATTTTCTGCTAAGTTTCTGTTGTTTAACATTACTCCTTTTGCATTTGATGTTGTTCCTGATGTAAAGAATAAAATTTTAAATTCTTCTGGATCTATTTCTATATTTTCAAAGCTTTTATCTCCTGAATTTATAATTGCTTTACCTAAATCAATTAAATATTTTAATCCCACATCTTTTCCTTCTAATTTTTCTTCACCTTTCATTTCGATAAAATACTCAACTTCTGGAACACTTTCTTTTATTTTTTCTATATCATCTTTCTTTCTTGGTGAATAAATAATTGCAGATGCTTTAGATCTTCTAACAATATTTTCTAATTCATTTATAGGAAGTTCTCTGTCTGTTGGTATAGCAATACCAACTCCACAAAGCATTGCCATGTATGAAACATACCAACCATATTGTGTTTCTCCTATAATCATTACTTTTTTATTTTTTAAATTTAAAACATTTGTCATTGCAGTTCCAAGACCAATTACATCTTCTTTAAACTCCTTATATGTTGTTATTTTGTATGGTGTTTTATGGTCTGGTTTTTCTAATATACAATCTTCATTTGGATATTTTTCTACTGAATTTAAGAAAAATTCTTTTACTGTTTTGTAATGTGTCATATCTTCATATGGTGTTTCTCTTTTTTGTTTTAAATTTTTATTTTTTATTTTTTCATAATCTATATTTTCTAGTTCGTCCATTACGTTGTCCATTTTCATTTTTTTAAACTTCATCTTTGGCACTTTAATATCTCTTAATCCCATATTTATTACCTCTTTTACTTAATAATTCTTTATTATTATACAAGAATATGTTGTTTTTTTCAAGAGTTTTTTATTTTTATAACGCTCAGTCAGGTTTTAAACGTTACAGTTTAAAATCTAGTTACACTTTATAAATTCCTTAACCTTCTCAAACTTACTATCTCCAATCCCACTCACCTTTTTCAAATCCTCAATACTATTAAATTTTCCATTTTCCTTTCTATAACTAATAATTTTACTTGCAGTTGAAGGTCCTACTCCAGGCAAAGTTTCAAGTTCAGTTTGAGTTGCAGTATTAATATTAACTTTTGATTTTTTTGTAATCATACTAACATTTGAACTTGAAGATGAGTTTATTTTTATGTTTGACATATTACCAGTCCCAGAACTATTCGCTTGACCAGTATTCTCCATTTTATCTTCAACCATCTCTCCCTTTTTAGGAATATATACTTTCATACCATCTTCTAACAAAAGAGCAAGATTTATTTCGCTCAAATCTGCATCTTCTGCAAGTCCTCCGGCCTTTTCGATTCCATCAGAAACTCTAGATTTTTCTTCTAACTCAAAAACACCCTCCTTTTTTACACTACCTGCCATATAAACCACTATTTTATTTGTTTTTTCTTTTATTTCTTCCTTATTTATATTTATGTTTTCTTGTTGAATATTATAATTTGTTTCAACATAATCTTTATCCCTTATAAAAAAATAATATATGCATATACTTATAATAACTATTATTGATATTATAATAATTGTCGTTTTATTTGTTTTTTTCATACTTTTCCTCCCTTTTTGTAGATTTTTCTGTTATTTAATTGAATTTTTTCTTAAAGTATTGTATAGTAATTTATAGATTTTTTATGGAGAGTTTATTTATAATGAAATTTAAAAAGATATTTATATTGTTAATTATTTTAACATTTATTTTTAATTTATCTGTGTCTTTTGCAGATTCAGAATTTAAACCAGAACCACCTGAGATTTCAGCAGGTGCAGCAATTTTGATTGATAGTTCAACTGAAAAAGTTTTATATTCTAAAAATGAAAATGAAAAAATGTATCCAGCAAGCACAACAAAAATAATGACCGCTATATTAACAATTGAAAATTGCAAATTAGATGAAGTTGTTACAGTGCCTTATGAGGCTGTTGCTTCAATACCTTCTGGATATGCAATTGCAGCACTTCAACCTGGAGAACAACTTACTGTTGAACAAGTTTTAAAGGTCCTTTTAGTTCATTCTGCAAATGATGCCGCAAATGTTTTAGCTTATCATGTTTCAGGTTCAATTGATGCTTTTGCAGGTTTGATGAATTCTAAAGTTGACGAATTAGGATTAAAAAACACACATTTTCTTAATCCAAGTGGAATGCACAACGAAAACCATTACACAACAGCTTATGATTTAGCTATCTTAATGAAATATTGTATGAAGAATAATACTTTTAGAAGTTTAGCTGGTTTAAAATATTGCAATATTCCTGCAACAAACAAATATGAAGAAAGAGTTTTTAATACAACAAATGAATTATTAACAAAAACTAATAGCAGTAATTATTATTATCAATATGCAATTGCTGGAAAAACTGGATATACAACAGAAGCAAAAAATTGCTTAGTGTCTGTTGCAAATAAAAATGATTTGGAATTAATTTGTGTTGTTCTTTCAGTTGGAATGTATCCAAATAATTTGAGTGGAAAATTTATAGATTCAAAAACACTTTTTGAATTCGGTTATAATAATTACACAACTAGAAAAATACGAGATAAAAACGCAATTGTTACTCAAGTTGATATAGCTAATGGAACAAAAGAAACCAAATCTCTAGATTTATTAATTTCAGATGATGTTACTGCATTAATCCCTCAAAAGGATTTAGATACAGAATTTGAGCCAGAAATACAATATTCAGATATGTTGCTTGCTCCTATATCTCAAGGTCAAATTCTTGGAAAAGTTGTTTACAACATTGATGGGATTGAATATTCATCAAACTTAGTAGCTTCACATAGTGTTGAAAAATCTGGTTTTTCTAAAATAACAATTCAAATTTTTATGATTATTATTATTTTATTTTTATTATATAAATTATTGTTTGGCGATAAAAAGAATAAAAAAATAAAGAAAAAAAATAAAAAACGAAAATATATAGAATATTAAATTTTAGAGGAATTTATAGTTTTTACTGTAAATTCCTCATTTTTTAAAAATCTTTACCGATTACAATTGTTACATCAACTAAACTGTTTGCAGATTTACTTGTAGAAATGCTACCAACACTTAGTGTTTCTTTTATTTTCTTAAGATCATCATCAGTTGATAATTTTTTATTTGTTATAATTGTTTTTGATATAGTTGTTGATTTTCCAGTCTTTTTAACATTATATCCAGCATCTTCTAAAAGTTTTTTTGCTTCTTCTAATTTTGAACTATTTCCACTTCCATTAAGTAATTCTATACTTACTTTTTTTGTTGATGTTGTACTGCTTACTGTATTTGTTGTGTTTCCTGTTTTATTTGTTGCAGCTGGATTTGTGTTTGTTGTATTTGATATTATATTTGTGTTTTCTTGTTCTGTTTCTTCATCTGCAAAAAACATTGATTGAATTAATTTTTTTGTTTCTACTTTATCTGCTACAAATATACATACATTGTTTGTATCCTTCATATCTGGTGTAGTACCAGGGAGTGTTGCAGATTTTAAGTTTTCTGTATTAAATTCTACTGCATAAGGAATATAGTCTTTTGCTAATGATAATTCTATGTTTGTTTCCATATTTTCGTGTGCAATTTCTAACAATTGTCCAATTTTAAATATGTTTCCAGGTTTTAATGTTTGTTTTAATGTTTCTGTAATAAAATCTCTTTGTGTTCTCATTCTACCGAAGTCGTCATTTCCGTATTCAGCTGGGTATGTTGTCATATATCCATTATGGTAATTGCTATGTCTCCATCTTAATAATTGTTCTGCTTTATCACCATTAAGTTTTTGTTGTCCAGCTTTTAAGTCTATATGTAAATCTTGTGTTGGGTCGTCATATTTCATATCTATTGGAACATCAAAATCCACTCCGCCAATTGCATCAACCACTTTTATAAGTGCTTCTGTTTTTACTGTTACATAATATTGAATATCTAATCCTGTTAATTCATTAACTGCTTTTAATGTATCTTTTGGGTCTCTTTTTATATTATATATACAATTTATTTTTTCTGAAAATTTTGCATTACTTTTATTTTTTCCTGTAAATGTGTCTCTTGGTATTGAAAGTAAATTTGCTTTTTGCGTATTAGGATTATATGATGCAACCATTATTGTGTCTGTTAATTCTGAATCTAAGTCAGTACTTACTCCTAATACCAATACTTTTATTTCTTTTAAATTTTTCTTTGTGTTTTCGTCATGCCCAACAACTGTTGCGAGCATTCCACTTAATCCTCCACCATTTTTTATAGTTCTATATGTAAACCATCCTGCAAATACTAATATAATTAATAATATTATTAATAATATATTTCTTACAGTATGTTTCTTTTTTCTTTTGATTTTCTTTTTTTCCAAAATAATCACTCCTGAGTTATGTAAAAATTTATGACCTAAGTATAACAGACAATAAAAAAAAACGCAAGAAATTTGCGCTTTTTTATTAAAATTTCACAATATTTTTGTAAGCAATTTTTGTCAAATAAGAACTATCAATAGTATTACTTATTGTACTTTCTGGATTAATTTTTGCATATGCTCCCATTAATAACACACATATACAAGCTATTAAAGCCCCTCTTATTAATCCATATATAATTCCACCTATTTCATTAAATTGTTTTAAAATTGGTAGTTTTGCAATGACATCCATTAAAGAAATTACTATGCTTAAAATAATTTTTATTGCAATATATAAAACAATTCCTGTTAATGCATATACAATATTTTTTGATATATTATTTGCTTCTGTTGGTAATATGTTACTTTCTACATGATTTGCTATTCCTTCTGGTACTTTTTCGTTGTTATTTATGATGTTTTCTGCATTTTGTACAATTGCGTCTTTTATTTTTCCTTGGATTGGTGTTTTTTGAACTACTATTTCTGCAACAGGTTTATAAATAATTACTGCAACTATTATTGCTATAATTCCTGCAAAAAGCTTTGCTCCTAATTTTACTAATCCTTTTTTATATCCTAAAAATGCTGATAAAATAATTATTGCAATTAATATTATATCTATTAAAATTCCCATATTAATTTCCCCTTTATAAATTTATTATTTCTATTTTATCTCTGTAAACAATTCCTGCAACTGTATCTGATATTATTATGCTTGTTATTTCTTGTTCAGCAATATATTTTTTTACAAGCCATCCATTTGTGTTTATAAATTCTACTTCTGAACCAAGGTTTAATGCAATTATGTTATTACTTGTATAAATTTCTTTTGTAACAGATTCTGCTGTGTATAGTGAAACTCCTTTGTTGTCTGAATTTACAATGTTTACAATTGAATCTGCTGTAAATAACCCTGATGATTTTTCTTCTATTGTTATTGATGAATTAGCTAAATCAATTGATGCAAATGATACTTTTTTATCTCCATATTCTTGAAGATTCTCTGTTGTTTCATCTGTTTTTATTACTTTAATTTTATCTGTGTACATACATACTAATTTATTTTTTTCTTGATATTTTATGTTTGTTATTAATTCGTTATTTTCACCATTATATATTTTTTTAACTGAATTTGCTGCATCATTTATTCCATCATCTATTGATATTATTTTTATATTTGATTGTATCATTGTTCCTGTTGTATCAACTTCTGCAAGTGCTAAGTATTTATTGTTATCTGAAATTGTTGATGCAATTACTCTTGACATTGATACAGCTTTAAATTTAAATTCTCCCTGGCCGTCGTATAATTCAGTTACTGTTTTATAGCTCGTATCTACTATATTAACCGCTACGTATCCATTTCTGTTTACACAAACTTGTGATATATTTCCTTCTACATCTTTTTCCCATATTATATCTTTATCAGCTATTACATAAAGTTTTCTTCCTTTTTCTTCTGCCACTACTAAATATCTTCCATTTGATGCAAATATTGGTTTTGTTATTTCTAGTGTTAATTCATTTGTTTTCTTACCTGTATTGTCATATATTTGGAAATTATTTTTATTTAATATTCCAATGTATTTATTAAACGCATAATAGCTTGAATTATCTGAGTCTTCAATTTCTATACTTGGTAGATTGTTTTGTGTTTTTTCCTTTTGTAGGATGTTTTTATCTATCCATCCTCTTGCATCTTTATTGTTTATGTATATTATTGAAGTTACAGCAAATACAACTATTAAAATTAGCAAAATAATTGCAATTGTTATCTTTTTCTTATTTATTTTTTTCTTCTCTCGTTCTTTCCAAAAATCTCCCATTTTTGTTCCTCTTCTCATTACTTTTTATGCCTATATTCTACTATACGGTTTTAAAAAAAGCAAGATTATTTGTAAAAAACCAAATGTCCCTAATATCGGATACATTATATTTATTAAATTAGAAAATCCTATTTTTGAAAACCCTACTGCACTAACGCAAATAATTAAAGATAGCATATTATAAATTTTATTATTTTTAGCAGTATTTCTTAAAAAACTTATTCCTAACGATACAGCAGTTGTAAATATTGAGATTAATATTGTTATTCCATATACCATTTTTGTTTTTGGTATTATTTTTTCAACTGCATATACTGCAGGCATTTCTAGTTTTTTAAAATCAACATCAACATTTAATAAAAAACCAAAAATTATCATTAGCAAAATAGCTGTAATTATAAACACTATCATAGATATGCGTTTTATACTTTTTACATTTGGTATATTATCTTTTATAGAAATCAACATTGGAATTAATAACACACAATTATAACCTGCATATAATATGCTTGTTAAAACAATACTTTTGTTGTTTTCAATTGTTAGATTAATGTTGTTTATATTTTTAAAATTTAGTATTCCGTATTAAAATTATAATTGTTATTAATATTGGTATTATAATTGTATTTAATTTAATTACTCCATCTACATTTTTTCTAAATAAAATAACACATAAAATAGCTAAAATGCTGCTTCCCAATATACTATTCAAATTAAATTCTTGTTGTAGATAAGCTCCAAATCCAGCTATCATTATATAAAATGATATTAAAATAAAAATATTAATTATTGCATCTATTACATAATAAATTTTTTTATTTTTTATAAATAATTTTATAAATTCTTCATAATTTTTAACATTGGTTTTTAATATTGTTTTAATTGTTTTATATATTGCCAAGCTTATTACTAGGCTTGCTATAAAAATTCCTATTAAACCTTTCTTTCCAAACGAAAAGAAAAATGTGTATACCTCTTGTCCTGATGCAAATCCAGCTCCTATTAAAGTTCCTATTATTACAAATACAATTTTTAAAATAGTCATAAAAAAGCCCCATAATATTATATGAGGCTTTCTTTGTTTATATGATTATTTCTTTCTTTTTCTTTTTATTGAAACAACTATTCCAGTAATTATTATTAAAAGTGGTACTCCTGTTATTATTGCTAATATTATTCTGTTTTCTTGTTCCGTTGCTGTATATGTTATAGTTCCTGTACTCTTTCTTACTGTTATATCTTCTTCTCTATCTGATAAATATGCTATTGAATTTAGTACTAAATCTTTGTTTTGTCTATATGCAACCATTGGTGTTTGTGTTGTTTGTGTTAGTTGAAAATCAGATACAAAGTAATTTTCTCCATATATAATTAATTGAGATTTTACTTCTTTTTGACCTACTTCTTCGTTTGCTTCTGTTATTACTTTATCTAATTTTGCACCAACTAAAAATGCTCCTTTTTCTTCCCCTTCTTGTGCTGAATTTGTTGAATTTGCAAAGTTTGTTCTAAAATATGCATTTTCACTTGTTTTTATTAAATCAGTTTTTGTTACTTTTAAATTATTTAATGCATCTGTATCTACTGTATTTATTTTTGTTGCATTTATAAATATTACACCTTGTGCATTATATAATTTTGTTGTTACATCAGAATATTGTATTTCTGGTATTATTAAATCTGGCGCTTCAGCAACCATTTTACTAGATTCTGTTTCTCTTATAATTCCAACTTCAAATGGATTTACACCGTATGTTGCTAATACTTTATTTACATTACTTAATTCTATATTTTGAGCTATGGCAGCATTTAGCCACAATATGTTTCCACCTTTATTTATGTAGTCAATTATTGCATTTGTTGCTACATCATCAAAATCTTTTTCTGGTGATGCAATTACTAAAACATTACAATCTTCTGGTACTTTTCCTTCTGTTAAAACATCTAATGTTTTTACTTCATTAATTTCATTTTGCATATACATACTTAAATATTGCATTCCTTTTGAAAGTGTAAATGAACTATATCCATTTAAAAAATATACTTTTGGTAATTCATTTACTGCAACTGATTTGATTGCTGCTGTTAGTTTTTCTTCTGCAACATTTATTGATTCATAGCTTGTCGAATCATATGTAACTAAATCGTTTGGAGAAAGTACTTTATATTGTTCTCCTGATTCTACTATTATTCCTTGAGTTGATGTTTCAATTTGATATTTTTGTACTAAGTCTGGTCTAGTTTCCGCTGTAACGGCTTCAACTTTTATTTTTTCGTTTGCTTTTGAATATTGTCTTGCTAAATCTAATGTTGAGTCATTATCAGAATATCCAATAAAATAAATATTTATGTCTTTATCTATATTTTTTACTTGCTCTTTACTTTCTTTTGTTAAAGTAAATAGCTTTTCTTCTGTTAAATCAATTGGTGTTAATTTTAATTTTTGCATTAATACACTTATTCCTATAAAAAATGCTAGTATAATTACTATAAGTAAAATTGTTTTTGAACTATTTATTAGCCATTTTTTCTTTATAGCTTGTATAAATTTATTTTCTTTTTTCTCTTCCACTTTATATCCTCCTATTTGACGCTTTTTCTTCTTTGCATTACAGTTATTGTTAATAATAAACATGTGATTGTAAATGTTATAAATGTAACTGTGTCTCCAATATCAATTTGTCCTTGTGTGTATTTATAAAACATATTTATAAATGAATAACTTTGTAAGTTTGAGTTAAATTCTGGCATTACCCAAGTTATTATAAAAAATCCTATTGATATAATTCCTGCAATAATTTGATTTTCTGTAATGCTTGATGTTAACATACCAAATGATATGTATGACATTACAAATAGTAAAAATCCTAATAATGTTGCAAATGTTGTTGTTAATTTTGGTGTACCAAAGTGGCATAATATTGCAAAATACATTAATGTACAAAGTTCTGTTATTACAACTATCCCTAGTGCTGCAATGAATTTTCCTAGTACTATTTTTGTTATGCTAACAGGTGATGTTAGTAATAATTGCTCTGTTCCTGATTTTCTTTCTTCTGAGAATGACCTCATTGTTAGTAATGGTATTATAAATGCTAATACTAATATTGTTGGTAGTGTATAGTATATGTATTCAAAATTTACTGTTCCATATCCTAGTACGCTAAAGAAAAATGATATACTAAATGCTATTAAAAATACTCCTATAAATACATACCCTATTGGTGTTAGGAAATATGATTTAAATTCTTTTTTTATTACTGCCCACATTATTCTTCTCCTCCTTCTTTAATTAAAGTCATAAAAGCTTCTTCTAATGTAGTATCTGCTTTTTTCATTTCAAAAATTGTTATATTTTCTTTTGCAAATTCAGAGAATATAATTCTTCTTAAATCTACATCAGGATCTGATTCTAATATATATTGTTTTGTTCCGTCTTCATTTTCTTTAATTAATTTTATGTCTTTTATTTCTTCAATTTTATCTTTAATTGAATCCATTTTATTTTCTAAATCTTCTACAGTTACATAAGTTGCATTGTTTTTAGACACTTTATTTTCTAGATTTTCTGGAGTGTCTATTGCAACTATTTTTCCTTTATTTATAATAATTACTTTATTACAAATTTGACTTACTTCTGAAAGAATGTGTGAACTTAAAATTACAGTATGTGTTTTTCCTAATTCTTTTATTAATTCTCTTATTTCTGTTATTTGTTTTGGATCAAGTCCAACTGTTGGTTCATCTAATATTAATATTTTAGGTTCTCCAACTAGGGCTCCTGCCATACTTACTCTTTGTTTATATCCTCTTGATAAATTTTTTGTTAATTTGTTTTGTACATCTTTTAGTCCTGTTTGTTCAATTATTTTTTGAACTTTTTCTTTTCTTGTTTTTCTATCTACTTTTTTTAGTTCTGCCATATATGTTACAAATTCTTTTACTGTTAGGTCTGAATATAGTGGTACTCCTTCTGGCATATAGCCTATTTGTCTTTTTGCTTTTCTTGGTTTTTTTGATATATCGTTTCCATCTATTAGTATTTCTCCTTCTGTTGTTTCGATAAATCCTGTTATCATATTCATTGTTGTGCTTTTTCCTGCACCGTTAGGTCCCAATAGACCTATAATTTCTCCTTCTTCTATTTTAAAGCTAATATTGTCTACGGCTGTAAAGCTTCCGTACTTTTTAGTGACATTTTTTACTTCTATCACGAGAAATTCCTCCTTACGTTTTTTATTTTGTTTTTATTTTTTACTATAATACCATTTTGATTTTTTGTTGTAAAGTTTTTCACAAAGAATTCACATTTGTTTGCTAGGGACACTTAATTTTCGACCAATGGGGACGTTTATTATTTGGTTGAATTAAATTCTTGAACTATGATAAATAGAAATGTTCTTTTTAATTTTTTCAAACTTTTTTGAAAAAATGTTGTTTTTTTATTGACACACCATTTATTTTGTGCTATTATATTTATTGTTATGAGTCAGTAGCTCAGTTGGATAGAGCATTTGCCTTCTAAGCAAAGGGTCGGGGGTTCGAATCCCTCCTGGCTCACCATAATGGTTAAGAAGTTAGAAATAACTTCTTTTTTTATATAAATCAAAACAAGTAGGAATTTATCTTTTCCTACTTGTTTTGATTTACAACATAACTGGTCTAAATGTATTTCCACTGTTTGCTTCACCTTTTGTAATATATGTATAAAATACTCCGGATGCATCAGAATTATAAAAATAACCACCACGAGTCATAAAATTATATAACGCATGTCCAATTAAAATATAATCTCCATCCCAGGCCACAGCATAATTTTGAGTTCCTGTTAATGATTGTTCATAATTTTTGAACCAACCCCAATTTTTGCTTTCACCTTTTGAATATGGTAAATATGCAGAAAAAAGCACACCACTTTCTGTATTGTAACTATGTTCCTGTATAAATGTATTTTCATTATATTCATACTCACCGTTGTTTGGTCCTCTTTGTCCCATGTTAGGCCCTGCACCTGTAATTATATTATAACAATTTGTTCCAGTTCTTGATCCACAAGAATTTTGTAATGGTGCCGTTCCATAATCACTATAACACAAATATGCAACTGCTCCCCATTCACTGTTTCTCATTAGATGTGTTTCTTTATTGCCTAATCCGTACATTGAGTTATCTTCTTTCATTTTTAAGCATTGATATTGACTTTCTCCAATTGATATATATCTCCAACTTGTAACATTTGGTTTTATTATAATTTTTGATTCTGAATCATTTGGCGCTGATTGTGTATTCCCAACCATTTTATTGTTTTCATTTATACCGCTTGCTTCAAACTTTGCAAACCAAAATCCAGATAATTGTTTTCCGTTAAATTCAAACCCTGGATGTACAAATTTATTGGTCTCATTGCCGTTTTCTTCTTTATTTGTGTCATTTTGTAAAAAGCTTATGTCTATTTTCCCTTGCTCAATTATATTGTAGCTGTATCTTGGTATCCATACGAACATTGTTGTAATATCATCCATTGAAATTTCTGTTCCTACTTCTGCATTTTTGTATTTTTCTCTAACACTTTCTTTTACAGTTACTATATTTGCCCATCTTTTATTTTCTTTGCTATAATCAAACCAATCTTTTCCGTTATTTTGTTCATCTGCTTTTAGCCATTTTTTATTATTCTTATCATATTTTACCGGTATCATTCCATCTACTATTTTTGGTTTGTTTATTTTTGCTTCTTTATCAAAAGTTTCTTTATTTTCTTTTTTATCTTCGTTTTCTTCTTTTTCTGTTGACCCCAAATTTGCAATTAATTGTTCAAAAAAATTTAATTTATCCTTTTCGTCTTTTTCAGCTTCTTTACCTTTTTCGTATGCTTCATTTGCTTTGCTCAAAATCCCATTTTTACTCGATATTGCCGCTATTGTTATTCCTGATAAAATTAAAAGTATGATTATTGTAATTACTAACGCCACCAACGTTATTCCTTTTCTGTTGTTTATTTCCAATATAAACTTCCATGTTCGTTCATATTTAAATTTTTCTGTTGTGTGTTTTTATGCTTATATCTCTAAAATTTATGGTTACATTATATTCTTAACGTATTATTTTGTCAAATGGGACGCCCTTTTTTGACAAGAACAATAGCGGACATTAATAACATTGTTGCTATTTAGAACATTGTAAAGTCCGTGTTATTCCTCTGTATATCTTATCTGTAGTTCACTGCATTTCACACAGTTAAGAAATTTTCTGTGGAAAGTTTTATATAATAGGAAATTCAGAGGAATTTCCTATTATATAAATAAGGAACAGAATTCATATCTGCTCCCTTTTGGTGTTTTACTAAATTAATCAATGTTTCTTTTCCATTTCATTAATAATATTTTTTGATTTTTTTACAACTTTGTCAATTCTCTCTGTTAAATCATTGCGCGTTGCATCACAAATTCTTAACTTCTGAATAGTTTCTTCTAAATCAAATAAATATCTTTTAACTAGAAATAATTGCTTGTCCTTTAAGGCTTCTTGTGTCATTTTTTCCATTTTGTTTAATGAATCCTTTACTCCTTTTTCTGTGTAAGCAATACAAATTTCTTTTTTTGAATTACTTATTTCTTTTACAAATTGTTCTAGCCGTTCTTTTTTGTAATACGTGGCATTTGTTTCACTGATTTTTTCTTTCATAATTATCACCTTTCTAATTTTTTAGATCTTTGCCTATAATACTGTCGAATTTTATCACTTAGTGTCGAATTAGTCAAACTAAATTTTATACTATTTTGAATATTTAATTAAATTCTGTAAATTATAAGTATAACTTTTAGTGTTACTTTTTTATTTTTGTTTTTATTCTTTTTCTAAAGTCATTAGTGTTTTTACTCATTTCAACACCTAGTATCAGTTAGTTTTATAACCTAAATTTGCTTGATATACTATAGAAATGGATTGTTTAAATTATGTGGAGGTATTATATGAAGTCTGACAAAAAATATGATATTGATAAAATTCTTGGTGAAATATTCAAAGAATATCGTATGAAAAACAAATATACTCAAGAAAAAATTGCAGAAGAACTTGGTATTTCTGTTAAATATATTTCTAGAATTGAAAATGGTACTGGTGGAGTTAAAGTAGAAACACTTGTAAATTATATGAATATTTTAGGTATATCTCCTAATATTATTTTCGAAAAATTAATTACACATGACAGTTTAAAAAAACAAATTGAATTATATGAATATTTTAGGTATATCTCCTAATATTATTTTCGAAAAAATAATTAAAAATGAAAGATTAAAAAAACAAATTGAATTATCAATAAAAGCTAAAGATTTGCCAGATGATAAAATAAAATTTTTAATTGATATTATAGATTCATTAAAAGAGATTTAGGAACACCTAAATCTCTTTTAATTTTTATTCTTCCCAGAAAGCTTTGTAAGTTTCGTAAGCTGAATATATATCAAATTTACTTGTTACTTCATAAGGAGCATGCATTGAAAGAACTGGAACACCACAATCTATTACATCTACACCTTTATTTGCTAAGATGTAAGCAATTGTCCCTCCTCCACCAATATCTACTTTACCTAATTCTGCAATTTGATATTTTATATCATTTTTTTCTAATACATTTCTTACCCATGCTACATATTCAGCATTTGCATCAGAAGCTCCTGATTTTCCTCTAGCTCCTGTGTATTTATTTAAACTAATTCCTTTTCCTACAAATCCTGCATTTAATTTATCTGAAACTGATGCATATAATGGATCAAAACCTGCATCAACATCTGATGATAACATTTTTGAGAAACAGAATACTCTGTTTAATAAGTTTGGTCTGTTTATTCCTAATTTATTTAACACTTCTGATATAAAGAAATCAAACATTTGAGATTCCATTCCTGTATTTCCCATACTTCCTATTTCTTCTTTATCAGATAAAATGCATACTGCAGTATTTTTAACATTTTCTAATGTCATCATTGCTGCAAGTGATGTGTATGCACAAACTTTGTCATCTTGACCATAGGCTGCAACTAAACCTGCATCAAATCCTAAACTTCTTGCTTTAAATGCTGGTATTACTTCTAATTCTGCACTTTGTAGGTCTGCTTCAACTATACCATATTTTTGATTTAAAATATTTAAGATATTTAATTTTACTTGTTCTTTGCATCCTTCTTCATCATAAGGAATGCTTCCAACTAATAAACTTAAATTTTCTCCATCAATTCCGTTTTTTAGTTTCTTTTCCATTTGTTCTTGTGCTAAATGTGGTAATAAATCTGTTATTGTAAATATTGGATCATTTTCGTCTTCACCTATATTTACTGTAACTTTTTCGCCACTTGGTTTTACTATTACACCATGTAAGCTAAGTGGAATTGTAGTCCATTGATATTTTTTAATTCCTCCATAATAATGAGTTTTTAAATATGCAAGTTCTGTGTCTTCGCATAATGGATTTGGTTTTAAATCTAATCTTGGTGAATCAACATGTGACCCAATAATGTGAACTCCATTTTCAATGTTTTCTGTTCCTATTATTGCTAGATACATACTTTTTTCTCTGTTTATAAAATATATTTTATCTCCTGGTTTTAAGTTTTCAAATTCCATTATATCTTTAAAACCATTTTCTCTAGCAACCTTTATTGCCTCTGCTATAAACTCTCTTTCTGTTTTTGCTTTATTTAGAAAATTCATGTAATCTTTTGAAAAATTAAATATTGCTTCTTTTTTTCTTGTGTCTACAGATTTCCATCCATTTTCTTTTTTCATAAATAATTCTTTTTCCATGATAGTCCTCCTTTGTTTTTTTGTTAGTATATCACTTTGATATTTATTTTTCCACTTTTTTTAATATTTATTAATTTTTTGTTGTTTTTTATTGACTTATTTTCTTGTTTTTGCTACAATTTCTTTAAATTCATATATTTATATTATTATTTATTGAGCTAGATTTCTTCGTTTTAGATAAATCTAGTTCTGTTTTTTTATATAATAAAAGAAAGTCCTTTTAGACTTTCTTTAAAAAATTTTGTAACCCTTTTTATTTTCTATTTTTTATTAATCCAATCTTTTCCATCAACAATTCTTGTAACCATCATTGATGAAACTGTGTCCCCTACAACATTAAGCATTGTTGCCGGCGCGTCTATAATTGTTGCTACCATTGTTAATATTGGTAATGCTGCCACTGGGAATCCCATCATTGAAATTATCAACATTTCTGATATAGTTCCACCACCTATTGGAACTCCTGTTATTAATAAATTAGCAATTATTGCAACTCCTAACACTTGTAATATTGCTCCTGGTGTGTTTATAGCTGTTCCAAATAAACAAACTAAAAACATAATTTTAAATACTGACCCTATCATTGAACCATCTTTGTGAAAGCTTGTTCCCATTGGTATTGCTGTTTCTGCAATATCAGCCGGTACACCCATCTTTTTTGTACATTCAACATTTACTGGTATTGATGCCGCACTTGAACATGTTGCAAGTGCTGTTAATGTTGAAGGAACTGCGTTTTTCCAAAATACTTTTATTCCTTTCTTTCCACCTGCTAAAAATGCATAAAATGTATAAATTATAAAATAAAATGCTAATGCAACAATTGTATAAACTACAAATGTTTTTAAGTATCCAATTGCAATTGAAACACCAAATGTTCCAACTAATGCTGCAAAATAGCATGCAATTCCAAATGGAGCATAATACATTACAATTTTTACAATATTTTGTATTACTTCATTTGCAGATATTAGAAAATCTAAAAATACTTTTCCTTTTTGTCCTGACATTCTAATTGCAATTCCACAAACTATTGAAAATACTAATAATGCAATAACATTATCTTTTGATAATAATTTGTTAAAATCGCTAACTGTTAATAATTGAACAGTTCTGTCTGCAATACTTACATCATCTTCATCTTCTGTTACTTCTTCTGCAGAAGTATCTAATGAAGATTTAATTTTTTCTCCATCTTCTGGACTTACTAATTTTACAAAATATGTACTTGCGAATCCTAATAATACTGCTATTAGTGATGTTACAGCAAATACTGCTATTATTGTAATCATAATTTTTCCCAATCTTTTTGGGTTTTCCATTTTAGCAATTGATGTGGTTATTGTTAGGAATATAAGTGGTACGATGATAACAAAAAGAGCATTTAAAAAAATGTCACCAAAGGGTTGCAATATAGTTGCTTTTTCTTTGAAAATAAATCCAATGATTCCACCAACAATAATAGCAACTAAAAAAATTATTGTTGATTTGTAGTTTGATAAAAATTTTTTCATAATACTACCTCTTTTTTAATTTTAGGTAACTGAAAATATAATTATATTTTCAGGATTTGTTCCATTATATATTATATTATTAAGTTTTGCAACAGATTATTAATTAAATTCATTTTATGCAAAAAAATGATAAGTCACCAAAAATACCAACTTATTCACTTTAAAGTTTTAAAACCTGTTCATTGTAAGGTTTCAGATATTCCTAATGAATTAATTTTGTTCTTCTACCTAGAAGATAATAATTTTAAGATTGTTGACAAGCAGTTGTTAGGTGCAAAGACAGTATATTACGTTGTTAGAGCTTAGTTTTATGGAGTGCTTAGATAATATCGAAGCACTTTTTTTAAAGTTTTGATGTAAATTTTTAAATTCTATGTTAAAATGTTGTTAAGAACAAATCTGAAAATTTTATTAAATATATATTTTAAAATAAATATTCTAAATTTTAAAATAATTTTTAATAATTAATTTGAATAAAATTTTCAGTAAATTTGTTCGCGCGCCAAAATTATGAAATAATTTTGTGTGCAGTTGGCTTTTATATAAATTAAAATTTGAAAGGATTTACAAATGGATACTGATAAAAAAAATGAAAATATTGCTTATGCAAATGAATTGGGTAAATTTGTTGCCAGTTTATTAAATGAAATTTCAATTACTTCTGATACCAGCAAAACGCTTTTTGAAGATAATAGTATTAGTTTAAAAGATGAAATAAATTTTTATGATGATAAAATTACAGAATTAAGAGCCGAACACGATAAAATGTTAAAAAATAATCCAATAGTATTTCAATATGTAGATATAAAATCACAGCAAAGAGGTCTTAGAGGAAACATTACTAATGAGAGAGTTAAACAAGTAATTGATCAAAGGGAGAAACAACTAAAAGAAAAAGAAAATAAACTAATAGAAGAAGATAGCCAAAGTAACAACTATCTACAACAATATTGGAGTATATGTAAAAAATTAAACTTAAACAAGTCAGAAGCAAGCAGTAGAATGGATAAATTGTTAGACCATTATTTGGCGGTTGGTGAATCTTTAAAGGAAAAAATATCAAATTTACCTAAATCAGAGCAAGATGAGATTATAAGTTCCTATGTTCATAGTTTTTATAGTAATATTGATTTTGAAAAAATTAACAATACTATAGGTAGAGATGAAAATTGTATTAATTATTATTTGCTAAACGCAAATCCTAAAGGCAGGGAAGATTTTGTTTCATATATAAAAAACGAAATAGAACAATCCCACAAAAAAGAAAAAAAGCAAGAATCAATTGATGAATCATCTTGTTATCTTGAATTAAAGACTGCAAAACTTTCAGAATTGAAAAATCCAGAAAAGTTTTTCCATTTTACAAGAGAGTCTTATCTACCAAAAATTGTTAAAGAAGGTTTACGAGGAAACCTTAAAAATAGAGAAAACGCTGTTGGACAAGATTATGATAATCCATCAATTTACTTTTCAGATGGTGAAGAAGCACTTCTAAAAACTGTAGATGTTTGGATTAGATGGGAATATAATAGACTAACCTACAAGGAAAATACTCCAAGTGGAGATTTAGTCACTGATCCAAAAATTCTAAACGAAACTTTTGATTTGGTCTTTAATGATTTTAAATCAAGAAGGTATTTATCCCTTGATTTGGTCGAAGGTACAGATAAATCAACAAGTGATTTTAGTAGAGAGAGTGAAGATTTTAAGAAAAAAGGAATTTTAAACACTGGTGGTCCTAGTCACAGGTCTGCTTGGATGCTTGGTCCCTATACTGATTGGAGCACCGCCAAATTAGAAGATTGGAATATGATGACACATATTGCAGGCAGATATGTAGAAAAAGACAGAATAACAATGCTTACAGATGAACATGGCAGATCAGATGCATTATCTGTATTAACAGAAGTTTATGAAAAGCAAAAAGATAAAAACATAGATTGTACTTACTTGGATAGTTTTATCAGCTTTGTTAAAGAAAAAGAAAAGATGATGCAAGAAAATAAATGTAGAAATATTGGAAAAGATGTAATTAAGACTCTTGAAAAATTATCGCAAACAGATAAAATAGAAACTTTTATTGAAAATGAAGCTAGAAAAATTGATGAAATAAATATTTCTAAAGAAGGAGTGATCGAAAGATGAATAATGAAAATTATGCAATTGCATGCACAGAAATTTTGGAAATATTAAAATATATCCCTGAAAGTGATTATAAAAAAATTCCACTTAATGTTATTGTGGCACTTGAAAAAAATAAAAATCCAAATATTGTTTACTTATATAATCCTTGGAAAAGTTTAACAGAACAAGAAATCTCAGAAAACGGTAAAGAAATGCTTGCTGTTTTTTATAAAAAATATTGGGCAACTGATGAAGAAAAAAAGAAAATCAATGCTTTTCAAAATAAAAAAAGACAAGAGCTTTATTCAAATAACAGTTATAATGATATTTTTAAAAATATCAACAATGATGTTAAAGAAACTACAGAAAATAAAGATCTTGTTGTGTACAAAGATGGAAAATTTAAAAAATTAATAAATTTTATAAAAAGTTTTTTGAAATTAAAGTAAAAATAACTATTTATAATTTTAACCAAATTTTTATTATGTTAAAATTTGTTATTGGGAGAAAAAAATGTTTTATACTTATATAATAAGGTGTGCTGATAATTCTTTATATACTGGTATTACTAACAATCTTGAAAAAAGATTATCTGTTCATCAAAATAAAAAAGGTGCTAAATATACAAAATCACATGAGGCTATAAAAATAGAATGTGCTTGGAAAAGTAAAGATAAGTCTACTGCGTCAAAATTAGAGTATCAGATAAAGCAACTTAATAAAAATCAAAAAGAAAGGTTAGTTGATGGAGAGAAGTTGTCTACTTTTCTTTCTGGTATTGTTGATTGTAGAAGGTATAGAAAAATAATTGATTAATTTTGTTACATGAAAGGAGAAAAAACATGAAAGATTCAAGAATAGTAACATTAGCAAATAATTTATTAACATATTCAGTTAATATACAAAAAGGCGACAACATATTAATAGAAATGTTGGGAGAAGGTGGTTTGCCACTTGGAAAAGAGTTAATAAGAAGAGCAGAAGAACTAGGAGCAAAGCCACAATTTAATATAATAAATTATGAAGTATTAAGAGAAATGTTAAAAAATGCAGATGAAGAACAAATAAAAATGTATGCAGAAATTGATGCATTAAGAATGAAAAAAATGGATGCATATATTGGAATAAGAGCAACATCTAACACTGCAGAATTAAATGGAATTTCTAAAGATATAATGGATTTATATAATAAATATTATCAAATGCCAGTACATTTTGAAGAAAGAGTAAAACATACAAAATGGTGTATTTTAAGATATCCAAATGAATCTATGGCACAAATGAGTAAAATGAACACAGAAGAATTTGAAGATTATTTCTTTAAGGTTTGTAATTTAGATTATTCAAAAATGTCTAAAGCAATGGATAGTTTGAAAAATTTAATGAATAAAACAGATAAAGTTCATATTATAGGGCCTGGAACAGATTTAGAGTTTAGCATAAAAGGCATCCCTGCAGAAAAATATATGGGAACTTTCAATATTCCAGATGGTGAAGTGGCATCTGCACCAGTAAAAAATAGTGTAAATGGATGTATTACTTATAACACTGAAACTACCTATAATGGAATAACATTTAATAATATTAGATTTGAATTTAAAGATGGAAAAATAATAAATGCAACTGCAAATAAAACAAAAGAATTAAATGAAATATTAGATACAGATGAAGGAGCTAGATATATTGGAGAGTTTGCATTTGGATTAAATCCTTATGTAGAAAAACCAATTGGAGATACATTATTTGATGAAAAAGTAAAAGGAAGTTTTCATTTTACACCTGGAGATAGTCTAGAGGAAAGCGATAATGGAAACAGATCAAGTATTCATTGGGATATAGTAAATATCCAAAGACCAGAATATGGAGGAGGAGAAATATATTTTGATAATATTTTAATTAGAAAAGATGGAAGATTTGTGTTACCAGAATTAGAACAATTAAATCCTGAAAATTTAATATAAAAAGGATTTATATTATAAAATTAAAAGAATACTATACTGAATCAGTTTAAAAATAAAAAATTAGCTTAATTGAAAAAAGTAAGCTAAAGAAAAAATAAGATAAAACAAAAAATCTAGCGGATGAGCTAGATTTTTTGGATTCAAAGGCGAATGAAACCTTTAAATAATATTGTTTGGAGTAGCTTTTTATCCTTTGAAAATCTCCACAGGATGATTCAAAAAGCCATCATAGAATAACTCATTTCCATACTCTCCATAAGGATCATAGATCCAAATTGTGCCATTTGTTTTGGCAAATTCCTCAATAGGAATGTCAAAATATTCTCCTTTCCCTGTTTTTACAGTTTCTACTGGATCTGCAATATATCTCTCGCCATCCTTTACATAGCACACACTAATATGATTGTCAGTTAATTTCTTTGTTACAGGATTTTCTTCTAATGTGACAGAAATGTAAGCTTCGATTCCTGCCTCCTTCATCAGTTTGTACAGTGCCATACTATAGTGCAGACAACATCCACAATGATTTTCAGAAATAAATTCTGTTTCAACCTGTGGCATATCTTTTGCTAATGTTTTAGCCTGTGTCAATACTGCATGATGGGCATTTGCCTTCTCATACTCATATGCATTTCCAGTTACCACTTTTTCATACATCTTTTTCATAACACATTTCCTCCTCTTGTATATGTGCAATTTGTTTTATTTTTGGTTACTAATTTATATAAAATACACTTGGGTTAGAGTGTATGGATTTTTTTATTCTATTTTCAAAGTACATATATAAATATTATAACATAAATTTACATAATATACAAACTTGTTTTGCGTTATATGATTGAAAAATTTTTTAATATTTGACATAATCTAGATTCTATGTTAAAATTAAAAACATAAATTAAGAGTTTACCTAAAAGTTTTATGCTTTGAGCGGTAAAGAACAATTATAGAATATAAAAATTGTTTACACTATTGTTAGATATAAAGTCTTACAAAGGAGTCTTAAAGATTTCTTTGTGAGGCTTATTTTTATAGAAGGAGATGAATAACTATGCCTAAATTTATACAAATAATTGGACCTCAAGCAGTTGGAAAAATGACTGTTGGACAAGAACTTGCAAAACTAACTGGCTATAAATTATTATATAATCATATGACCATAGAAATGGTAAGATTAATATTTGATTATGACAAGAATTCTTTTAGAAAAATGAATTCTATAATAAGATATGAAATTTTTAAAGAATTTGCTAAAAGTAATCAAGAAGGTATCATTTTTACAGGATGTTTCGATTTTGGAAATGATTTTGAAGAAGAACTAAAAGAAACTAAAAAATGGATGAATTTGTTCGATGAAACATATACTATAGAGCTAGAAGCTTCAACAGAAGAAAGATTAAGAAGAAATAGAACAGAAAATAGATTGGCAAATAAAGCTTCAAAAAGAGATTTAGAATGGAGTGATAATGACCTTATAAGGTCGCTTACAAAACATAGATTAAATTCTAATCCTGGTGAAGGAGAAAAAATATTCAATAATTTTTTTAAGATAAATAATGAAAATATTCCTGCAAAAGAAGTTGCAAAAATGATTAAGGAAAAATTTAATTTTTAGGAGGTATCTATTTATGATAAAAATACGAAAATTTGAAGAAACAGATATAAACGATATTATTAATTTATACAAACAAGTATCAATTCAGCACTCGAATGCAAGGCCTGATATATTCAAAAAACATTCAAATGAAAATATTATTGAAGTAGTCAAAAAAGTCGTTTCAAACAAAGATAATATGATATTTGTTGCTGAAGAAAACTGTGTTATAGGTATGTTAATTGTAAAAATAAAAGAAGTAAAAGAACATATTAATCTACAAGATAGCAAAGTTTTATGGATAGATGATTTAATAATAGATGCGGCAAGCAGAAAAAAACGGAATTGGTAAACTGTTAATGAATGAAGCTAAAACTATTGCACGTAAAAATAACTGTTCAAGATTAGAATTAAATGTTTGGAATTTTAACACAAATGCAATTGAATTTTATGAGCATTTTGGAATGAAGTGTCAAAGAAAAATAATGGAAATAGAAATAGGAGGATAGAAATATGAGTTATTTTAAAAAATTATTAAGGGATAGAATATATTTGTCTCCTAGAGGTACATAAGAAGAAGAAATACAAAAATTTACTGAATGGACGAATGATTTTCAAGTCACAGATTACACAGGCAGAAGTTCTGGAATCGTGACTTTAAATGCGGAGAAAGAATATTTAGAAAACTCTTCAAAAAATAATGAAAATAAAACTTTTGATATTATAGAATTAAGCCGTCATAAATTAATAGGTACTGTTGGTTTGGAACACTTTAATTATACTTCAAGAAGTGCTGTTTTGGGAATTTTTATTGGCGACTCAGATTTTAGAAGTAATGGTTATGGTACAGAAGCTATAAAATTATTATTAGAATTTGGCTTTAAATTTTTAAATTTACATAGTATCAGACTGGACTTATTATCTGTAAATGAAAGAGCTCATAAATGTTATTTAAAGTGTGGATTTAAAGATACAGGTGCTAGTCGTGAGGCAATATTTATAAATGGAAAATACTATGATAAATTACATATGGATATTTTAGAATCTGAATTTGAAGGAGATTATATAAGAAATAAAAATATTTAATACGATAGAGAATTTTATCTCTTTCGTATTTTTATCAAATTACTAACTCCATCCACTATTCGCATACAACTTAGTCCAATCCATATTAGAATAATCTCTCCCAATATAATTAGTATTAGATTTATTTATATTATATTTATTTGCGTTTGATTTTCTATTATCCTGGGAGTATGAAATCATATTTCCAGAAGTTTGATTTTCTGACTTCAAATTAATAAATTCTTTGTTTATTTCTTATATAGTCTTTCCTACATAAATTTTATTTGGTTGATTTTTCCTTGCCTTATTTCTTTAATCAAATTAGATTTTTTTAATGAATTCATTGCAGAACTAATAGCTAACTTTCCAATATGTAATTTTTCTTCTAAATCTATTCTCGTAAAAATTACATACATATTTTCATCACTATCATAGTAATGTTGTTTTGTTTTATCTGATGAATTTATTTCGTGACAATATGTGAGTGATAATCTATCACATAACAGTGAATATAATAAAATTGCTGAAAGTTAACATTGAAAGTTCCTCCTAATCCTGTTTGGATAAGAGATTTCTATTCTTGAAATTTTTGGAAATTTTTTAGAAATTTTTTTAATTTTGGAAATTTTTTTGAAATTTTTTCGGTATTTTTAAGAATTTTATAGAATTTAAGAAAATTAAAAGCACATGCTGTAATCTTACAAACATGTACTTTTCTGCATTTGACGATTTTTTGAAATTCTTTCGAATTTCTTAGAAAACGGTCTCTTATGGTCGAGGTGACTTACATTTATTTGCTATAAGTCAGTAGTTGCACGAATTGTAAATTTATTGAATGCACTTTGAATGCAAATAGCTTTCATAATAAAAAAATAAAAGAATTCATTTTTTAGATTGTTTTTTATATATTTTTAAAGTATAATAGTCACATCCTTTCAAAAGGAAATCTTTTAGAAAGGAGGGACATATAATGACATCATACGATTTAATTTGGCATTTGATAGAGTTACTTTTGAAAGATAAAGAAACAAAATCAGATGACAAATCGCAAAAAGAAGATTAGAAATAATCTTTGCAAGGGTGTATCGCAATTACACTCTTGTTTTTTTGTAAAAAATTGAACTAGGCGTTCGCAATCCACCTAGTTCGGACATATAATCGACATCATTCGATTAACTTAAGTTAAATATAGTATACTACTTTTTTTAGTATATGTCAAACAGTTTTTGAATATTCACGAATTAAAAAAGTTTAACAAAAATACTAGTAAAAAAAGTATAGAAGAAAAAGTCTATATTGCATTCAATATTTTAAGTGGTAAAATATATATAATGAATTCATTAGGAACACGAAAATCTCGTGTTCTTTTTTTATTACTAAAAAAGGAGGTATTTATGGAAAACTTATTGAAACAAGAACTTATAAAAAATGCAGTTGCAAAGTTAGATGAGCCATGGAAAAATCTAACTGTAAAAGATGTTGCAAAAGACTTAAAAATGGGAGAAAATCTTGCAAATGAATTATTTAAAAGAAAAGATTTTCCATCGGTTAATATTGGAAAAACAAAAACAATATCTAAAATCGCTTATGAATTGTGGAAACTAGAAAAAAGAGAACCTGAATATCGAAAGAAAAGAGGTTATTAATGAATAATAATTGTAAAGAAATAAGAGTATTAACTGAAATCTTACAAGTTAAAGATTTAACTATAACTGAAAAAATGATATTATCACAAATTGATGCACTTGACCAAAAAGAAGGATGCTTTGCAAGTAATAATTACTTTGCAGAGCTTTTTTTATTATCTAAAACACAAATATCAAAAATAATATCAGACTTAAAGAAAAAAGGATGGATATCTGTAAAATACGAAAATAAGAAAAACACAAAAGCAGTGGATAAAAGAGTTATAAAAATAAATCGACCACCATATCCAACTAAAGTTAAAGAGGGTATTAAACCAGAAGACAATACCCCTATTAAACCACAGTTTAAAGATAATAATAAATATATAAATAATAAGAATAGTTATATGAATTACGAGCATAGAGATTATTCAGATATAGATTGGTCAAAATTTTATGCTAATTTTTAAAGGAGGAATGCATATGGCAAAAAGAAATAGAGGAGAAGGAACTATTTATTATTCAGAAGCAAGAAAACAATGGATAGGTCAATTTACTAAAACAATTGAGGGAGAAAAGATTAGAAAAAGCGTATATGGTGCTACTAAAAATGAAGTATCTGAAAAGCTACTAGATTTAAGAGTAGAAATGAAAGATGCAGATTTTATTAAAGAAAAAGGAATGCCTTTAATTCAAATAATGGAATTAATAAGAGATAAAAAATATAATTCTAATAAAATAAAAGATGGACAATATAGTAGAATAACTAAAACTATTGAAAAAATACATGATAGCAAAATTGGAAAAATGAATGTTAAAGATATAACAGCTGATAATATTCAATATTTTCTAAATGATAATAAAGAATATAGTAATTCTACAATAAAAAAATTATATGAACAGTTTAATCAAGCATTTGAATATGCTATAAGAAATAAATACATAAAAGATAATCCAATGCATGATGTAATAAAGCCTAAAAGTATTAAACAAGATAAAGAGGTTAGAGCTTTAACTATAGATGAACAAAAAGAATTAAGTGATTATTTATTTAAATCTTCTATTAAAGATGAAAAATATAAAAATGTATTTTTAATTCAAATGTATATGGGCTTAAGAATTGGAGAGACATTAGCTTTAACAAAAAATGATATTGATTTACCACAAAAATTATTATTCGTAAATAGGACAACAACTATTGGTAAAAATGGAGAAACAATTATTGGAGATTCAACAAAAACTTATGCAGGTAAAAGGAGTATTCCAATACCTGATTTTATGATATCGATATTTAAAGAGCAAATTGAGATTTCTAAAAATAATAAAGAAAATTTTTTATTCTTAAATGATGATAAATTAATTACTAATTCTGCATGTAACAGTAGATTAAAAAGAATTCTACTTGATAAACTAGGATGGGAAAATACCGGAATTTCTACTCATAGTTTAAGACATACTTTTGCAACAAGGTGTATTGAATCTGGAGTAAATGCTGTTGTATTACAAAGATTATTAGGTCACACTGATATAAGTATTACATTAAATACTTATACCAGTGTTTTTAATTTGTTTAAAGATAATGAATTAGAAAAGGTAATAGAACTTTATAAAAATAATTCTCTAGTAACAAAAAAAGAGGATTACATCAAAATTTCTCCAAAGGAGATTTTGGAATCAACTGAAAAAAGCACATCGACATTGATACAAGCAGAATCCATAGAAAAATTCCAAAATGGAACAGAAGATATTTATATTGATGAAGAATACGATGAAATGGAATTTTAATTGTATAGCAAGATTCCCACTTGTACGGACAAGTCCTTGATCTAGTGTAAACACATAAAAAATTAGAGCAGAAAATTGATTCTGTTCTAATTTTGTTTTTTATTTTGTGCACAATAC
>CAZHCX010000004.1:0-30781 GCA_964531445.1 uncultured Clostridium sp.
AGTTTGTTTGGATTCCAGTTGGAGATATAAAAAAGGCAGATGGAACAACAACAGCTATTGCTTTAAATAGATATACATTTGCAGAAAATGGGAAACCAACAGCACAAAACGAATCTGCGATAGTATCAGTAGATAATGCAAATAATAATTTTCAAGAATTAGAAACATCAGCAACAGGAAATTCAAAAGGAAGTATTACAGCATTTAAAACAAGTGTAGCAACAAATGGAGGATTTTATATAGGAAGATATGAGGCAAGAAAAAGTAGTTCAGGAAAATTAACAACAGTAAAAACAGATAGTGTATGGAATGATATAACACAGCCAAATGCTGCAACAAATTCAAAAAATATGTATTCAACAGGAGTAACAAGTGAATTAATGAATAGTTATGCATGGGATACAGCAACACTATTTTTACAAACATTTGGAGGAAATAATAAATATTCAAGACAAAATAGTTCGAATAACGGAAGTTTAGCAACAACAGGTACAGATAATGATAAACAATGCAATGTATATGATATGGCAAGTAATGTAAGAGAATGGACAACAGAAACGTATAGCGATTCCGACAAACCATGTACTGACAGAGGAGGCGATTACGACCGTTCCGACGACTGCTACACGAGCTATCGTTGCGGCACTAGCACATCCAGCAGCAGCAGCACCTTTGGATTCCGTCCAATTTTATATTTTTAGCTCTGTGCTCTAAAGTCGTGAATTAGAAAAGCAAATAAATGGCTTTTAAAAAGATAAATTAAAATTCCATTGACATTTCGCCACTGACGTGGCGTTTTTTGTGCTTTTCAAGGCACAAAAAAGCCCGGAAAGGAGCATAAAATGGGGTTTAGTAAGATGTTAGAACTTTTACAAAGCAAAGATAAGGGATAAGGGTTACATAAATTGACAAAACATTAATAATTTAGTATAATATTTACGCAAAAGCAATAAAAATTCTCTAAAAACAAATGTTAGGAGGAAAAAACATGAAAAAAGAATTTGTAAGCAGAGAGCAGGTAAATTTATTACCAGAAAGACTTCGGAGAGTAGAAGAAACAGACGCAACCAAAGAATTTGATTTTTACTTGGATAATTTATATGATAAAACATATCCAGAAGATTTAAATATCATGGTTGTTGGTGCAGGGGGATCATATCCAGTTGCATTATTTGCAAAGCATATAATTGGCGAAGAATATGATACACCAAATGTAGAAGCAGTAACACCGCAAACAGCTGTAAGAAAAATTACACAGTTTGATTTTTTTGCTAATTGTTCTTGGCAGACACATTATGACGTAGTAATTGGCATATCTTATTCTGGTAAAACAGCTGACATTAAATACGTTTCAGAAGTTTGTAAGAAAAAAGGTTATCCATTTTTACTACTTACAGGAGCTAAAAAAGAAAGTTTAACAGATCTTTATCAGGAAAATGAAAATCTTAAAATTATATCTTATTTTAACGAAAAAGATGTAACAGGAAAAGAAAGAGGAATGGTTTCAATGATTTCAACACTTGCACCTGTTATCATAATGGATGATGATTATAATTTTAAATGTTTTGATAAAAATCAGGAACTTTTAAAAAACAGTGAAGAATTTGTATCAAAACTAAACATTGCTGAAATTGCAAAAGCAATAAAAAATAACCCGGTTATTCATGTATTTTATGAATGGAACACATTACCCACAGCAATTGATATCGAAAGTAAATTTGTTGAATCTGGTATTGCAAATGTTATACTTCACGAAAAGAAAAACTTTTCACACAGTCGCTATACTTCATTGTACAATCAGAAATTTTCATTAGTAATTAATTTAACAAAATGTGATGTAGGATTATCTTCTGATAGAGTTGAAGAGAAAAAAGGATTTTACAAATATGAGTATGATAATATTCTTGCAGAATTTCTTAAAAAAGTTTGTAAAGAAGCATCAGCACAATATATTGAAATTGGAACAGAGGTGTTATTAACTTCAGAATGGAATATTTATGCAATGGCAATATTACCATATCTTATTACTGCAATTGGAGAAGAATTAGAAATTGATATTTCAAAACCATTAAATCCTTTTCCGGAAGAAGTTTCAAGATTGTATGATTACAAAGACAAATTCTGAATTATTATTAAAAGAGTACAGAATAATTCTGTGCTCTTTTTCCGTGATTTTTAAAAGTAAAATTACTTAAAAAAATGATGAGAAAAATTTTGCAATATTAAATAATTATAATTCTGATTCATCTGGAAAACTTTTACTAAAAATTAATAATTATTTGGACACCAATAATATATTTGATTTTGTTTGGGAAGTAGTAGATTCATCAATTAGAAATGAAGTTTGTAATGGTAAACAATGTTATAGATTTTCATATGGTAGCGGATTTATTTATGTAGAAAAGGAAACTTACGGATAAAGATTTTGTTGAGCCAGATATAAGTGAATATGAAATTCAAAAATAAAATAGTTCTAAAATAAAAACAAAAGCATATAATATTAAAAATAAAATGCAAGGAGTAAATAAAAATGCAAATTATTAAATATTGTATGCTTATTTTTGTATTCATTTTTTCAGCATTAATAGGAAAATACATATCGCAAAAATACAGAGACAGGCTAAAAGAATTAGAAGAATTCAAAAATGCGTTAAACATATTCAAAACAAAAGTTAAATTTACATATGAGCCAATACCAGAAATATTCAGACAAATAGCTGAAAATGCAGAACAAAACATATCACAGTTATTTAAAAATGCATCAATAAAAATGCTAAACGAAGTTGCAACAGTTGCGTGGGAAGATGCAGTTGATGAATACATAGGAAATTTAAATAAAGAGGACAAGCAAGCAATAAAAACACTTTCTAAATTGTTACGGTACAACTGATGTTGACGGACAAATAAGTCAAATAGAAGTAACAGAAAGTTTTTTGGAAAAGCAAATTAACCAAGCTCAAGAAGAAAAAAATAAAAACGAAAAGCTATATAAAAAATTAGGAGCAACAATTGGACTAGCAATTGTAATTATTTTAGTTTGATTTTAAGGGGATGGAAATATGAGTATAGATTTATTATTTAAAATAGCTGCAATTGGAATATTAGTTGCAGTTTTGTATCAAGTTTTAGTAAGAGCTGGTAGAGAAGATCAAGCTATGATGACAACTCTTGCAGGACTCGTAATTGTATTAACAATGGTTATTAAAGAGATTAGTGGGTTATTTGATACAGTAAGAACTTTGTTTAATTTATAAATTTTATAATTACAATTTTTACGATTGCTATTTATAAAAATTTGCATTTTTAAATTTAGAAAGGGGAGTATGGTTTTAATATCATACAAAAATAGTAATGGAAATTATAAAAATAATTGGAATTGCACTAATTGCATTAATAATCATAATAATGTTAAAACAATATAGACCAGAGTATGCAATTTTTATAAGTATTTTAACAGGTGTTTTAATATTATTTTTAGTAATGGACAGGTTATCAGGAATAATAAATTTAGTAGAATCAATACAAACAAAATCATCAATAAATATGAAGTTTGTGGCACTACTTGTAAAAATAACAGGAATAGCTTTTTTGTCAGAATTCGCAGTTAGTATTTGCAAAGATTCTGGAGAATCAGCAATAGCAAGCAAAATAGAACTTGGAAGCAAAATTATAATAATTTCAATGTCAATACCAATAATATCATCATTATTAGAAATAATTTTGAAAATACTACCATAAACCAGGAGGATAAAAAATGTGAAAATACTAAAGAAATGTATCATTTTAGCAATTCTTTTTTTAGGTATATTTACTACAAAAACTTACTGTGAAGAATTTGATAAAGATACAATAAATACTCAAAAAGAAACATTTGGAATATCATCATTTATCAAACAAGCAAAAGAATATAGCGGTGATTTTTTTGATGACATAGATATAAATGATGTATTTAATTCAACTTTAAAGGGTCAATTTGACAATTCTAGCATTTATAAAAAAATATTAAATTTATTAGGCAAAGAAGTTAGAACTGGACTTAGAAGTTTAATAAGTATTCTTGTAATTATAATAATACATAGTGTTTTAAAATCAGTAAGCGAAAGCTTGGAAAATAACAACATATCAAAACTTATATATTATGTACAATATATTGCGATTGTAACCATAATAATGAGTAATTTTTCAGACATAATTAATATGGTTAAAGATACAACAAATAATCTGGTAGGATTTATAAATGTATTAATTCCTGTTTTAATATCATTAATGTTATACACAGGGAGTATTGCAACAACAGGGGTTTTGGAACCTGTAATATTGTTTATGATTAATTTTATTGGAAATATGATTCAAGATATCTTAATTCCAATAGTTTTAGTAATAACATCAATAAATATAATATCAAAAATATCAGATAATGTTCAGGTAGAAAAAATTTCAAAGTTTATTAAATCAAATACAATATGGGCACTTGGATTAATTCTTACAATATTTGTTAGCATTGTTTCTCTAGAAGGGACGCTTGCAGGCTCTGTTGATAAAATAACAGCTAAAACTGCAAAATCTATTGTTAGCTCAGCTGTTCCAGTTGTTGGAAAGATACTAGGTGATGTAGTTGACAGTGTATTAGGATGTGGAATTTTATTAAAAAATTCAGTTGGATTTATAGGAATAATTGTTGTGCTTGGAATATGCATAATGCCAATTATTAAGCTATCAGTATTGATTTTCTGCTATAAACTTGTTTCATGTATTGGAGCCGTTGTAGCAGAGCCAAAAATAGTTAAATTATTAGATGATATGGCTGATATTTTTAAGATATTATTAGCAATATTGGTTACGTTATCATTTTTAATTATTATTGGAACAACGGTAATGATAAGGATGTCGAATATATAGCGTATTAAATATAGGCTATTAAAATTGTATGAAAGCAAAAGAGGAATATTATGATTAATTTTTTAAGTTCATGGGTTAAAAGTTTAAGTTTATCATTAATTTTAGTATCAATTTTAGAAATGGTACTTCCCAATAATAAAACAAAAAAATACGTAAAAATGGTAATGGGGTTATACATTTTGTTTAGTATAGTAGCTCCATTTGTTGAAAATAATGACAAATTAAATAGCTTTAGCGTACAAGCAGTTGACTCTTATATATCAGACAATGGAGAAGAAGTTAATAAGAAATATGCAAATAAAAAAGCACAAGAATCAATGGACAATAGATTAACACAAATTTATAAGGAACAACTTCAAAATGATATCAGCAAAAAAATATCAGAAAAAGGATATGAGGTTGAAAGTTGCAAGGTAGTTGCAAAAATATCAGAAGATCAAAGTGAAATAAAAAATATAAATTTAAAAGTAAAAAGAGTAGATGATGTTAGTACTGGAAATGAATCAGATGTTAAAACAACAGATATTAGCAATCAAGAGTTGAAAAGTATAAAAGAATTTCTTGTTAGTGAATATGGGGTGAGTGAACAATGTTTAAGGATAAATTAAAAATGATGTTTAACAAAAAGTTAACTGATGAAGCCGAAGTTAGTCAAGGCAACAATAAAAAGAAAATTGAAAATCTTGTGTTTATTGTTGTATTGTTAATTGTAACTGTTGTCGTAATTAACTATATATGGGATGGAGATAAAAAATCAAATAAGACATTAACAAATACAAGTGGAAGACAACTAGCTAGTTCAAAAAGTTTAAAGAGTGCTGAGAAAGTAGATACTGATATTGGCTCTAATATAGGAAATGGTTATGGAGATAGTGGAAATGAAGAAAATTTAGAAAAAAGGCTTGAAGGAATTTTAGCTAAAATAAATGGTGTTGGAAGTGTACAAGTTTTTCTAAATTATTCGGAATCAAGTGAAACAATGGCAATGTATAATGAAAATTCAAAAAAGAGCGTTACTGAAGAAACTGACACATCAGGTGGAGTAAAAAAGGTTGAAGAAACAGATTCACAAAAGGAAATTGTTTATCAAGAGGACGGAAGTAGTAAAGTTCCAATTGTTAAAAAGACTGTTGAACCAAAAATAGAGGGGGCTATTATTACTGCTAAAGGTGCAAGTAATATTAATGTTAAAACTAATATAATTCAAGCTGTAGAAGCGGCAACAGGACTTGCAACACATAAAATTCAGGTTTTTGAAATGGCAGACTAAATTTGTCCATTTCAGAAACGTCCCCAAATGGACACTTGAAAGGAGAAAAATATGAAATTATTTAAGAAAAATCAAGTTATTATATATGTAACTGCATTAATGCTTGTTGTAGCTGGATATCTAAATTACACAACTACTAATGATATGAATTCTGCAGTACAGACTACAGCAAGTGAAGAGGAACTTGTTCAAATGGCTAATATAGGTGATGCTCAGTTGGTTAGTAGCAATGTTGTTAGTGAAGAAAATACTAATTCTATAGAAAGTAACAATTTTGACACTAATGATAAAAATTCTAAAGCTGAGCTAAATGAAATAAAAAAAGAGGAAGTTATAGAAACTTACTCAAAAAATGCAAATAATAATTCTGATTATTATTCTACTTCTAAGTTAGAGCGTGACACTATGTATTCACAAATGATTGAAACCTATGAGAAAATCTTAAACAGTACAAATTCTATGGAAACACAAAAAACATCAGCTTCAACTGAAATATCAAAAATTAATAATACAAAAAATGCTATTATGATATCTGAAAATTTGATAAAGACAAAAGGTTTTGAAGATGTTGTTATTTTTGTTAATAATGAGAGTGTTAGCGTTATTGTTAAGGATGATGATTTGACAAAAGAGGAGGTTGCTCAAATTCAGAATATTGTGTCTAGAGAATTAAATGTTAAAGCTGAAAATTTACATATTTCTAGCAAAAAATAAATTATGTAAAAATAGTAAGTGCCAAAGTGCAAGACTTTTCAAAAAAGCCTTGTACTTTTTCTTTTTTATGGTTATAATAGTGGCATAAAGGAGGCACCAATGAATTTTATAGAAACAATAAAAGAAAAAGCAAAACAAAACATAAAAACAATAGTGCTACCAGAATCAGAAGATATAAGAATTTTAAAAGCAACAGAAATAGCATTAAAAGAAAAATATGCTAATATCATTTTGGTAGGAAATAACGAGAAAATTTCAAAAATCACAAAGGAAAACAATATCAATATAGAAGGAGCGCAAATAATTGACCCAGAAAATACAGACAAACACGAAAAATATGCAAATCTTTTATATGAATTAAGAAAGCATAAAGGAATGACAATAGAAGAAGCAGAAAAAATAGTATTAGATCCAGTATATTTTGGAATGCTAATGGTAAAAGACGAAAAAACAAAAGCAGACGGATTAGTATCAGGTGCAGCACATTCCACATCAGACACATTAAGACCAGCATTACAAATACTAAAAACAGCACCAGACACAAAATTAGTATCAGCATTTTTTGTAATGGTCGTACCAGATTGTCAATATGGAGAAAATGGAATATTTATATTCGGAGATTCAGGACTAAATCAAAATCCGAATCCAGAAGAATTATCAGAAATAGCTATATCATCAAGCAAAAGCTTTGAACAATTAGTTGGAAAAGAACCAAAAGTAGCAATGCTTTCATATTCTACATTAGGAAGTGCAAAATCAGAATTAACAGAAAAAATGCAAGAAGCAACAAAAAGGTTAAAAGAAAAACAACCAGAATTAAAAGCAGATGGGGAATTACAACTAGATGCAGCAATAATACCAGAAATAGCTAAAATGAAAGCACCAAATAGTGTGCTAAAAGGTGAAGCAAATGTCTTGATATTTCCAGACCTAAATGCAGGAAATATAGGATACAAATTAGTACAAAGATTGGCAAAAGCAGAAGCATATGGGCCATTATGCCAAGGAATAGCAAAGCCAGTTAATGATTTATCAAGAGGATGTAGTGCAGAAGATGTAGCAGGAGTAATTGCAATAACAGCAGTACAAGCACAATAAATTTTTTCAACCATTGGGGACGTTGATTATTTGGTTGAAAATAGGAGGTATAATATGAAAATATTAGTTTTAAACTCAGGGAGTTCATCATTAAAATATCAAGTTATTGATATGGAAACAGAAGAATTATTAGTAAAAGGTTATTTTGAAAGAATTGGTCAACAAAATTCATTTTTAACACACAAAGTAAATGGCTTAAAACATAAATTTGAAAAATATGTAAAAGACCACGAACAAGCTTTAAAATTTATCTTTTCAAGATTAACAAACGATCACTATGGAGTTATTAAAAGCTTAGACGAATTAGGTGGAATTGGACACAGAGTTGTTCAAGGAGGAGAAAAGTATTCAAAACCTGTTTTGATAGATGATGATGTCATTGCAGAAATAAAAAAATGCAGTGATTTAGCACCATTACATAATCCAGCTGCAATACTTGGAATAAATGCATGTAAAAAAATAGCACCACAAATACCAATGGTTGCTGTATTTGACACTGCATTTCATCAAAGCATTCCGAAGGAAAGATACATTTATCCAATTCCTTATGAATATTATAAAAAATATGGAATTCGCAAATATGGAGCACACGGAACATCACATGAATATGTAGCTTATAGAGTTGCAGAATTAATTGGAAAAGATATCAAAGAATTAAAAATAGTAAATTGCCATTTAGGTCAAGGTGCCAGCGTGTGCGCTATACAAAACGGTGAATCAGTTGAAACAAGTATGGGATTAACACCTCTTGGTGGAATACCAATGGGAACAAGAAGTGGAGATTTAGATCCATCTGTTATAACATATATAATGAAAAAAGAAAATTTAACAGCTCAAGAAATGGAAGATATTTTAAACAAAAAATCAGGAGTTTATGGAGCATCAAGAGGTGTATCAGTAGACTTTAGAGACATAGAAACAGAAGCCTTAGCAGGAGGTACACATGCTAAATTAGCATTAGATATTTATCATTATCTAACAGCATCATATGTTGCAAAATGTGCAGTTGCAATGGGAGGAATAGATGTCTTAACATTTACAGCAGGTGTTGGAGAAAAAGGTCCAATATCAAGAAAAGCAATTTGTGAATATTTAGAATTCTTTGGTGTTAAAATAGATGAAGAAAAAAATAAAATAAGAGGCGAAGAAGTTGAAATATCAGCTGACGATTCTAAAGTAAGAGTATTTGTTGTACCAACAAATGAAGAATTAATGATTGCAAGAGAAACAAAAAAACAAATAGGGATTTAGGGACGTTCCTTAAAATCCCTTCTAGCAGGGATTAAGGGACACTCCTTAAAACTAATTTACAATAAAGACTAAGGGAACAATCTTAGAAATAAATAAAAAAATAAAAAAGGGATTTTAAGGAACGTCCCTCAATCCCTTTTTTGAAGGAGAGGTAAAAATGAAAATATTAGTATTAAATTGTGGTAGTTCATCACTTAAATATCAATTAATAAATATGGAGACAGAAGAAGTTATGGCTTCTGGAAAATATGAAAGAATAGGAGAAGCAGAGGCTTTTATAACACATAAGGTTAATGGACAAAAAATTGAGATAAAAAATCCAGCTTATAATCATTCAGAGGCTATTGATTTTACATTAAAACAATTTACAAATCCTGAATATAAAGTTATAGATAGCTTAGATGAAATCAATGCTATAGGACATAGATTAGTTCATGGTGGAGAAAAAATTGCAGAGTCTGTTATTATTGATGAAAATGTTGAAGAAGTTTTAAAAGAATATACAGATTTAGCACCTTTACACAATCCAGCTTGTATATTAGGAATTGAAGCTTGTAAAGAAGTTATGCCTGGTAAGCCAATGGTTGGGGTGTTTGATACAGCTTTCCATCAAACAATGGAAAAAGATAAATTTATTTATCCAATTCCTTACGAATATTACAAGAAATACGGTGTGAGAAAATACGGGTTCCATGGTACATCACATATGTTTGTTTCTCAAAGATTAGCTGAAATCGAAAATATCAATTTAGAGGGAACAAAAATTGTAACATGCCATTTAGGACAAGGTTCTAGTATTTGTGCAATTAAAGATGGCAAATCAGTTGATACAAGTATGGGGTTAACACCATTAGGTGGACTTCCAATGGTTACAAGAAGTGGTGATTTAGATCCATCAGTTGTTACATTTATTATGAAAAAAGAAAATTTAACACCAGCGCAAATGGAAGATATTTTAAATAAAAAATCAGGACTTTCTGGTATGTCAGGATTAGTTCCAGATTTTAGAGAGATTGAAATCGCATCAAACGAAGGTCAACCAGATGCAATGATGGCAGTAGAAAACTTTAATTACACAATAGCAAGTTATATTGCTAAATATGCTGTTGCAATGAATGGAATTGATTATATTATATTCACAGGTGGAATTGGTGAAAATCAAATAAATATCCGTAAAGGTATTTGTGAAAAATTAAAATTTATGGGTGTAAATATTGATGTTGATGAAAATAATATGAGAGGTGAAGAAAAAGTTATTTCTAAGCCTGATTCAAAAATTAGAGTGTATGTTATACCTACAAACGAAGAATTGATGATAGCTAAAGAAACGTTAAGATTAACTAAATAAAAATATATAGTAAAAAAGATGAGAAATCCTCATCTTTTTTAATTTATTTTAATAAAAATGTTGATTAAATGTATTTAAAAGTGTAAAATGTTTGTAGTAAAAGGAGACAAAATGGAAGATAAAGTAGATATTTTATTAACAACATACAATACAAAAATTGAATACTTAAAACAACAATTAGACAGCATATTAAAGCAAACTTATGCAAACTTTAATTTAATAATTTCAGATGATTGCTCAACAGACATTGAAGTTGTAAAAACACTAAAAGAATACGAAGAAAAAGATAGTAGAATACAGGTATATATACAAGAAAAAAATTTAGGATACACTAAAAATTTTGAATTTGTATTAACAAAATCAACAGCGAAATATATTTCTTTAAGTGATCATGATGATATTTGGTATCCAACTAAAATAGAGGAATGTATTAAAGCTCTAAAAGAAAAAAATGTGGATTTAGTTTACTGTGATGCAAAACAGGTTGATGAAAATGGAGAAGTTTTACATGAAAGTTATTTAAGGTATAAAAATATACCAATAATTAACCAAAACTATAATAAAAAAATATTACCTTTTTCAAGGCATATTGCAATTGGATGTTGTCAACTGTTTACAAAAGAAGTTAAAAATTTAATGTTACCGTTTACTGATAAAACAATTGCTCACGACTGGCATTCATTATATATTGCAAATAATTTAAAAGGAGTGTATTGTTTGGACAAGCCACTTATGGATTATAGATTACACGGAAATAATGCTTTTGGGGGCAGAAGTTTCAAACAAAATATGCAAATTTGGAAAAAAGAAAATGGTAATGGATATAAATCTTACATGAAATATCGACATAAAGTTATAACTGATACATATTTAGCTGGAGTATTGATGTGTAAAGATTTTAGCCGGAAAGTTAAATAATAATGATAAAGATGAAGAAAATAAAGTTATAAAATATTTTGAAAATGCTCAAAAATCAAAAATTCTATATTTTCCTGTTCATAAGTATTTTAAATATTTATGGTTTAAAGGAGAAAATAGAAGAGCTATAAAGGAAATTATGATTTTACATTTTCCATTGATTAGTTATTTTTTATTCAAATGTATGTAAATAAGTTACAAATGTTAAAATTTAAATTTAAGGAGTCCTAATATGAAAATTTTAAATAATGATAAAATATTAAAAATAATTTTATCTACAATGCTAATGATTGCATTAGCATTAGGTTGTGTAAAAACTGATGCAACTGAAAGTAAAGAAAAGCAGATTGATATTGAACAAAATAAAGTAAATGTTTTATACAATACACATATTCAAAATGATGGTTGGGAAAAAGATTTTTCAAAGAAAAATGGCGATACATCTGGTACTTCAGGAAGAAGTTTAAGATTAGAAGCTATTAAAATTAAATTAGATAATTTAAAAGATGTTTCAATTAAATATCAAACTCATATACAAAATGTAGGTTGGCAGGATTGGAAGAAAAATGGAGAAATGGCTGGTACTTCAGGTCAAGCTTTAAGGCTTGAAGGTATTAGAATTCAACTTGAAAATTCTGATGAATATTCTGTTCAATATAGGGTTCATGTTCAAAATATAGGATGGCAAGACTGGAAAACTGATGGAGAAATGGCTGGAACAGAAGGTCAAGCGCTAAGACTTGAAGCTATAGAAATAAAAATTATCCCTAAAAAAATTAAAGGAATAGTAAATATTGAAACACCAACAAATAGTCAAACTGTATATACTACAGGAAATGTAAATGTTAAAGGATGGAAACTAGCTAATGTTTCTAATACATCAATAAAAGCATATATCGATAATAAGCAAATTGAAATAAATAAAATAGAATATTTTGAAAATAAGAGTGTTATAGAGTCTGTTGAGGGATATGGAAATATAATACAAAATCCTAAAGCTGGTTTTAAATTTAATATTGATTCAACAGGATTAACAGATGGAAATCATAATATAAAAATTGAATTAATAAAAGCAGATAAAGTAATAGCAACATCAAATTTAACATTTAAACTTGACAAAAATATTCATGTTCAATACAGAAGTCATGTTCAAAATATAGGTTGGCAAAATTATGTTGAAGAAGGTAAATTGTCTGGGACTACAGGCAAATCATACAGAGTTGAGGCTATGAATATAAAACTTGTCAATGCTCCAAAAGAAATTAAAATTAAATACAAAGCACATGTTCAAAATATAGGATGGCAAGACTGGCAAGAAAATGATGCAATCGCCGGAACAGAGGGAAAATCACTAAGAGTAGAAGCGATTAAAATAAAATTAGATGGAACAGAAGAATATACAGTAATGTATAGAACTCACGTAGAAAATATTGGATGGCAAGAATGGTGCTATGATGGAGAAACATCAGGAACTATTGGAGAGTCAAAAAGAATTGAAGCAATAGAAATAAAATTAGTTCCAAAAGCAATAAAAAATAAAACATGGATTTATATAGATAATCCAGGAAATCAAATTCCAAATGTTAGCCAAACAGTTAATGGATGGGTTATGACAAATACTAAAGATGCATCTATAAAAATGTTTATTGATAATGTTGAAATTAAAAATACATTAAAAAGAGCAGAAAGACAAGATGTTTTAAACGAAATAAAAGGATATGGAGATGAAGATATTTACAACAAAACACCAGGGTTTGAAACAACTATTGACTTTTCAAAATATCCTTTAGGAAATCATGTTATAAAAATACAAGTTTTAAAAGATAAAGAAGTTTTAGCAGAAAGAACAAAACAGTTTAGTGTAAGAAAGAAAATAGAAATTAGCAAAGGAATATATGGTGTTTCTGGACTAAAGGCGATTGGGAATTCTAGAGGAAACGACTTAACATATTATAAATATGGTAGTGGACCAAATGTATTTTATGGAACTTATGCAATTCATGGATTTGAAGATAAATGGTATAAAGACGGATTTGAACTTGTAGATATAGCAAATAATTTCTACAACCAATTGGTTAATAGCAACGATTATGATTTAGCTGAAAAATGGACAATATATCTATTTCCTGGTGTTAATGTTGACGGACTTTATCATGGAACAACAAACAATGGACCAGGAAGAACAACTTTGTTTAGTCAGGCTCCTAACAATAAAGGGATAGATTTAAATAGATGTTGGCAAATTGGAAGCACATACACTAGATATACAGATAATAGAAATTATAATGGTACAACCGGTTTTCAAGCTTATGAAGCACAATATCTAAGAGACTTCTTACTAAAAAACAAATCAAAAAACGGACAAACAGTTTTAATTGATTTACATGGATGGACACAACAAGTAATAGGAGATGAAGGAATATGTTCGTATTACTCAAAACAATTTCCACAAAACGACAGATCTGCTGTAGGAAGATACGGAACAGGATATCTTATAAATTGGGCAAGAAATTCATTAGGTTCATCAACAAAAGCTGCAAGAACAGCACTTATAGAATTACCAGATAGAGGTGTAACTGGACACCAATCAGTTATAGATAATAATTTTTCTGGTAGATATATCCAGGCAACACTAGATGTACTTAGAAATATTTAAATAAAAAAGGAAACAAAATGAAGAAAAAAATAATAATTAGTATTTTAGTATTTTTAATTATAATTTGTGTAATTATTGGAATTGTAATTAAAAGGAATCAAGAGAACAAACAGAATATTCAAAATGAACAAGTTCAAAATTTAATTGTAAATAATGCATATACAGAACTAGATAAAAATGAAGTTTTATACAATGATAATGTTACAGTTAATGAACTAAAAAATGAAACAAGTATAACTGGAAACAGCGAGATATATGAGGTTCAAAAAGAATATGATGGCAGAAAAGTTTTAGCAGTAAAAGCAAGCAAAAAAGTTAAAGTTGCTTTCGCTGGAATGATAAAAAATGCAAAGCCAGAATTTAATGAATTAGAAGAGATTTTTGAAAATAAATTCCCAAAAGAAAATGGAATTTGGATAGAAGAAAATAGTAGAAATTCATTTTTAGACTTGCTAAGAAACAATGAAAACATAAAGTCAGAATATTATATAAATGAAAAAGGGTATTTAAAGATTAAAAATAAGAATAGTCAAACTGATGCAGATAATAAAATAGAAAATTCAATAAATGGAAATAAACAATTTATTATTGATATATCAAGTGTTTGTTATATTATTGATGATGTAACAGGAGAAATTCTCGACTATAATTTTGAAAATTTAGATAAATATCAAACTTATGAATATTTTGAAGATGATAATAAAATGTTAGTTTTTATTAGTGAAAATAAACATAACAAATTAAATAAAAATGATATAATTCAAAGTGTTATAAATTTGTTTTAAAAGAGCTTAAAAAGAGCTCTTTTTTGTTGACAAAAAAATAAATTATATATATAATAAGAACTGATTTTTAGTGTAAAATAGGAGAGAAAAAAATGGAATTTATAAAACTTTTGTTTAAAAATAGAAAAATAGCATGGAAACTGGGAAAAAGTGATTTTAAAAATAGATTTGCTAGTACAAGTTTAGGAAGTATATGGGGATTTTTACAACCATTTGTATTTATGATGATGTATGTTGTGGTTTTCCAATTTATATTTAAAACACCAGGTGAAGGTGGAACACCTTATGTTGTTTGGTTTTTACCGGGAATGGCAATATGGCAATGTTTAAACGACAGTATAATGAGTGCAAGTGGATCAATAAGAAATTATAGTTATTTAGTAAAAAAAATAGTGTTTCCTGTTGATATAATACCAGTAATTTCAATAATAGGAAGTAGTTTTGTTTCAATATTTTTGTTTATTGTTGCAACAGTTGTATGTATATTTGCGAAAACAATTCCTAATATAGCAATAATTGTTTATGTAATAATTGCAACTTATGCATTTATATTAGCATTTACAAGATTAACATCTGCAATAACAACATTGGTACCAGACTTTTCTAATTTACTAGGAATAATGATGCAATTATTCTTCTGGGCGACACCAGTTGTTTGGAGTTTAACAATGTTATCAGGAAATGTATGGGTATTAAGAATAGTACAATGTATGCCGTTTACATATTTAGTAACAGCATTCAGACAAGCGTTTATGGGCGGAAATATTATTACAGCTGGAAGAGGTGTTTATACAATAGCTTTTTGGGTAATAACAATATTTATGTTTGTATGGGGAAACCATGTATTCAAGAAAAGTAAAAAAGACTTTGCTGATGTATTATAAAATCAATTAGGAGGAACAAATGAGCGTTATAGAAATAAAAAATTTAAATAAAGATTACAAAATGTATAATAGTAAAAAAGCAAGACTTCTTGAACTTATCTTGCCTGCATATAAAAACCATAGTACATTTAGAGCAATTAATGATATGAACTTAGAAGTAAATAAAGGAGAAATTTTAGGTATACTTGGAAAAAATGGTGCTGGAAAATCAACTTTATTAAAAATGATAACAGGTGTTGTAACACCAACATCAGGGATAATAAATGTAAATGGTAAAATAAGTTCATTACTTGAACTTGGAGCAGCTTTTAATGCTGAATTAACAGGGCTAGAAAATATTTATCAACATGGACAAGTAATGGGATTATCACAAGAACAAATAGAAAATACAAAACAAGATATTATAGATTTTGCTGATATTGGAGACCACTTATATCAACCGGTAAAAACATATTCATCTGGTATGTTTGCAAGACTTGCATTTGCATGCGCAATAAATGTAGATCCGGATATATTAATAGTTGATGAAGTACTTTCAGTTGGAGATATGGCATTCCAATTAAAATGCTTCAAAAAGTTTGAGGAATTTAAGAAAAAAGGAAAAACAATTTTATTTGTTACACATAGTATAAATGACATTTTAAGAAACTGTACAAGAACTATTATTATTGAAGATGGAACAAAAATATTTGATGGTTCTGTAAAAGATGGTGTTGAAAAATATAAGAAAATAATAGTAGGGGTTTCAGCAAATCAAGAAAAGAAAACTGTAAAAGTAGAAGAAAATAACGAAGAAACTAAAAAAGAAAATAAAGTTAATCAAAATACAGAAGAAGATTCTTGGAAAAAGAGATTCAACCAAAATCCAAATTTGATAACATATGGAAACGGAGCAGCAGAAGTTGTTGACTATGGTATGTTTGACTTAGATGATAATTATGCAATGATGATAGAAAATGACAAGGAGATAGTACTAAAATCAAAAGTTGTTTTTCATAAGGATGTTAAAGATCCAATATTTACAATGACGTTAAAAGATTTTAAAGGATTAGAAATTTGTGGTACAAATACAGTTATAGAAAAAATTATAACTGGAGAGTTTAAAAAAGGAGATACTGCAATAACAGAGTTTAGACAAACATTTAATGTAGCACCAGGAAAATATACATTATCGTTTAGTTGTACTCACTTTAATCATCGTGGAGACTTAGAAGTATTAGATAGAAAATATGATGCACTTCTAGTTGAAGTTATGTCAGTAAAAGAAATGGTCGGATTATTAAAAGTTAATTCAGAAGTAAGTGTTACTAAAATACCAGCAAAATAAAAGGGGTAAAAATGAAAAAAAATAAAAAAATAATAATTTCAATTTCTGCAGTAATTATATGTGTTTTGGCAATTGTTTTAATAACAAGCATGTCAAGAAAGACAGAATTAACACAACTTTCAGATCATGGTATAAGCCAAATGATGGGATATATTATAAAAACAAACAATAATAAAATAATTGCGATTGACGGAGGTACTCCAGAGGATACAGAAAATTGGCTAAAAAACATAGAGCAAAAGGGAAATAAGGTAGATGTTTGGTTTATAACACATCCTCATAGAGATCATGCAAGTGTATTTCAAGAAGTTGTTGAAAAACATTCAGAAGTAGAAATAAGTAAAGTTTATTATACGGCTAATCCATTAGAATGGTATACTAAAAATGAACCGATAAGAGCAAATGAAATTACAAATTTTTACAATGCTATAAATCTTGAAAATATTAAAGATAAAGTAGAAGAAGTTAATTTGAATCAAAAAATAAAAATCGATAATGTAAATTGTGAAATTTTAGGTATAAAGAATCCAGAAATAACTGTTAATCCAATAAACAATTCTAGTATGGTTATAAAAATGAACATAAATGGCAAAAAGATATTGTTTTTAGGAGATACTGGAGTTGAAAGTGGAAATAAACTTTTAGAAAATCAAAAAGATAAACTTAAAGCTGATATAGTTCAAATGGCACATCATGGTCAATCAGGAGTTAATAAGGATGTTTATGAAGTAATAAGACCGGAAATTTGTTTATGGCCTACACCAGAATGGTTATGGAATAATGATAGAGGAGAAGGTTTCAATACAGCACAATACAAAACTGTAGAAACTAGGACTTGGATGAATGAATTAAAGCCTAAAAGAAATATTATTGAAAAAGATGGAGATATTACAATCGAAATTTAGTAAAGAAGGGATTATATTATGAATCTAATCGAAAAATATGATAATACAGATAAACAAGAAGAATTAAATCCAATAGAAAACGAAATAATTGAAAACTATATTTTACAAAAATCTAGAAATAATTATGATGAAATACTTAAAAACGACACAAGAGTAGAAGTTGCAATTGCATTATCCGAATTAAGACATAATATTTTAAATTGGTATCATTTTGATAGTAATTCAAAAATTTTAGAAATTGATGCAAATTTAGGTGAAATTACAGGATTATTATGTGAAAAAACTGAAAAAGTTATTGCCACAGAAAAGAATATAAAAAAGGCAAAAGCAATTAGTAAAAGATTTGAAGATATACAAAATCTAGATGTGTTAGTTGGTGATGCTGATATTATAGATTTTGAAGAAAAATTCGATATTATTATAATTCATTCTGCAAATAGAATAGAAACAGCAAAAAGACATGCAAAAGAAGATGGAAAAATACTTTTAATAACAGAAAATAGATTTGGAATTACATATTTTGCAGGAGCAAGTTTTGAAAATGAAGTGTTCCAAACAATTATAAATCAAGATAATACAGTTTATAGCAAAATTGAAATAGAAGAAAGCCTAAAAAATAAAGGATTGAATAATTATAAATTTTATTATCCATTGCCAAATTATAAATTACCTAATGTTATTTTTTCAGATAGTTATTTACCAGATGAAAATAGTACAAAAATGATGTACAACCTATTGTATGAAAAAGGTAGTGTTGTCGTTTTTGATGAACTTAAAGCATTAAAACAAGTAACAAAAAATGGATTATTTAAACTTTTTGCAAATTCATATCTAGTAGAAATAAAAATGCCGGGAAATACTGATGGAAATTCAGTTGATTTTATAAGTTTTAACAACAATAGAAAAAAAGAATATCAACTTTCAACAGTATTAGAAAATAATCAAATTACTAAGAATATGATAAATGATAAGTCAAAAAAACACATTGAATCAATTAAATTAAATATAGAAAACTTAAAAAAATTAGGATTTAATATTATTGATTCATCAGAAGAAAATAGAGTGTTAAGTAAGTACGTTGATGGACATACACTTGATAAAGATATAGCTAAATTGATAATTGATGAAAAAATCTCTAGTGCTTGTGATGTTATAGAAAGATGGTATGATTATCTTAAAGATAAATTTCAAAATAATGTATGCAAAAAAATAAATGAAAAATTTGGAATTAAAGATGAAAGAACAGAAAAAATGCATATATTAAAAAATGGATATATAGATATTGTTTTTGAAAATACATTTTTAAAGGATGATGAATTTTTATTTTTTGATCAAGAATGGTATGAGGATGCTGTACCTTTGGAATTTTTATTATACCGTGCAATTCAAAATTTATATGCATACAATTCTGAAATTGAATCTAAATATTTAAAACAAGAAATGTTTAAGTATTTTAAAATTGAAGAATATATTGATATATTTGAAGAAATTGAAAAAATTATACAAAATAATATAATTGATGATACAAGTGTAGAATTTAATAACCAATCATTAAAAATGCTAAAAGATATAAATTATACAAGTATTCTTGTAAATCAAATTAATGATTTTGAGGAAAATGATAGAAAACAAAATCAATATATAAAAGATTTGGAACAAGATAATGCAAATAAACAAAAATATATTGAAGCTCTAGAAGAAGATAATAGAAATAAACAAAGTTATATTGATGTACTAGAAGAGCAAACAAAACATAGAAGAAAATAAGGAGAAGACTAATGAAATTCGAAAAACTATTACCACAAAACTCAAGAAGAAGACAAATTTTAAGAGATGTATATTACAAATGTTTCTCTAGATATGCCGAAGAAGAAAGAATTTATTTAAAATGGATTAAAAAAAATGAGCCAAGTAAAAGTGAACTTGAAATACAACGAAACACAAAATTTAAAATTGAACCCAAAATAAGTATAATAGTTCCAGTTTATAATACACCGGAAGATTTCTTTGAAGAATTGGTTGTTGGATTACAAAAACAAACTTATTCAAATTGGGAATTATGTTTAGCTGATGGTTCTCCAGAACCTTTAGAATTTATGAAAAAATATCCTGAAAGAGATGAAAGAATAAAATATAAAGTAATTGAAGGTGGAAATAAAGGAATATCTGGAAACACAAATGAAGCTTTAACTTTAGCAACTGGAGATTTTATAGGACTTTTAGATCATGATGATTTACTACCCGCATTTTCATTATTTGAAGTTGTAAAAACAATAAACGAAAACCCAAATGTAGAATTTATATATTCAGATGAGGATAAGCTAGAAACAGCAAAAGGCCCAAGATATGGAGTGTTTTTCAAACCTGATTTTTCTCCATATACACTAAATAGTGCAAATTATATTTGTCATTTTAGTTTATTTAAGAGAGAATTAATGAATAAACTAGTTGGTTTTAGAAGTGAATATGATGGTAGTCAAGACTTTGATATAGTAGCAAGAGCGTCTGAACTTACAAATAACATTGTTCATATACCAAAAGTTTTATATCACTGGAGAGCGCATAAAAATTCAACTGCTCAAAATTCTGATTCAAAACCTTATGCATTTGAAGTTGGAAAAAAAGTAATAAAAGATCATATAAAAAGAAGTTTGGATACTGATGTAGAAGTTACTGACGGTTTAACGCCTGGAAGTTATGAAATAAAATATAATGTAAAAGGAGAACCAAAAGTAAGTATTATAATTGATGGTAGGGGCTTTTTCGAAAACGATTTAGATAAATTTATAGATAAATTAAAAAATAAAATAACTTATACAAACTATGAGTTTGTTGTTATTTCTGGAAGAGAAGTAACTGAAATAAAAAAAGTTATTAAACCTACTGGAGATAAGTTTAAAGACTATAACGAAGCTGTTTTACAAGCTGATGGAAAATATTTTATTATATTAGATGAAACTTTAAAAGCAATTGATAAAACATCATTTATAGAAGAATTAGTTGGAATATGCCAAGACGAAAGTGTTGGAATAGTTGGAACTAAATTATACAATAAAGAAGAAAAAGTTGAACACTGTGGTATTATAGTTGGAATGAACGGTGCAGGAGATTTATTATACAAAGGTGCACCTAAAGATATAGGAACATATATGCAAAGATTATTAATAATACATAATGTCTCTGCAGTTTATACAAAATTTGCTATGATAGATAGAGATGTATTTATGCAAATTGGTGAATTTACAAATGAATTTAGTGGATTATTGGTAAGTATAGATACTTGTCTAAAAATACTTGCATCTAACAAACAAGTTGTTATAAATCCTATAGTTTCGTTTGAAGTAACTGAATTAAACGATGCTAACAAAGTTCCAAGTCAAGAAGATAAAATTCAAAAAAAATGGAATGAAAACTATAAAAAAGGCGATATATATTTTAGTCCAAATTTAAGCAAGACAAATACAGGATTAGGATTAAACATATAAAAATAGTGGGAAAATTTTTCAAGCACATATGTGACTTAGAAAGGAATAATGGAAATTATGAAAAAAATAGATATTATAGTGCCAATTTATAATGCATATGAATTTACAGAAGAATGTATAAAAAGTGTTATAAAGCACACAGATTTAAATACACATACATTAGTTTTAATAAATGATAAAAGTCCTGATGAAAAAGTATATCCAATGCTTTTAAAATACAAAGATGAAAATACTGATAAAAAAATAGTGGTTTTAGATAATGAACAAAATATGGGATTTGTTAAAACAGTAAATAGAGGTATGCAATATTCTGAAAACGATGTAATTTTATTAAATAGTGATACAGAAGTTACAAAAAACTGGATTGAGAAAATTCAAAAATGTGCATATTCAAATCAATATATTGCAACAGTTACACCGCTTACAAACAATGGAACAATATGTTCTGTACCTAATTTTGGAATAGATAATGAATTACCTAAAAATATGTCATTATCAGAATATGCAGATATGATAGAAAAAATATCAGCAAATAGATATCCACAATTAACTACTGGAAATGGATTTTGTATGTATATTAAAAGAGATGTAATTAATGAGTTAGGATTATTTGATGATGTTACATTTGAAAAAGGATATGGAGAAGAAAATGATTTTTGTTATAGAGCACTAGATCATGGATATACAAATGTTTTATGTGATAATACTTTTGTATATCATAAAGGAACACAAAGTTTTAAAAAAGAAAATTTGACTGCATCTAGAGCAGCATTAATAGATGAACATATGAAATTATTAAGAAAAAAACATCCAATATATGTACAAAAAACTGATAATTTTATTGCAAATAATCCAATTAGGGATATACAAGAAAATGTAGATTTAAATATAAAAATATATAATAAAAAAAGAATTCTATATCTTGTAAATGAATGGGAAGAAAATATGGTAATGACAGGTGGAACGTCATTACACATAAAGGATATAATATTATCAAATAATAAAAATAATATTGCAAGTTTTGTATTAGCACCAGATAAATATGATTTAACAAGATTTAAATTATATTTATATACTGATGAATATGCAAGAGAAATTTCTAATTACAAAACAGATGTAAATGATTATGGCCAAATAAAATATACAAACAATGTTTATAAAGAGATGCTAGAAAATATATTTGATAGTTTTAAGATTGATATCTTACACGTACATCATTTCTTATTCCAAACTTTTGATTCAATTGATGTTGCAAAGGAAAGAAATATACATTCAATAGTAACTCTACATGATTTATATATGATTTGCCCATCAATAAACAAAGTATATAGAGAAGTATATTGTGATTATGATAAAGAGAAAGACTGTTCAAAATGTTTAAATATTAGATATGGTGTAAATAGCAATATTTTAACTAATTGGCAAAAAACATGTTACCAAGTATTAAAAAGATTTGATAAAAGAATTGTTCCATCTAAGAACACACAAGAATTGTTTAAAAATGTATACAAGGATTTGAAATTTGAAGTTGTAGAACATGGTGTAGATGTAATAGAAGTAAATTCTAGAAATGAAAAAGCAAGAAGGGATTGCTTTAATGTTGCATTTGTTGGTGCAATGGCTATCCATAAGGGTGGGAATATTTTAAAAGAATTGATAAAAACAAATAATACAACAAATATAAAAATACATTTATTTGGAAAATCTGAAATTCCTGAATTAGCAAAAAATACTAAAAATTATACAAATCATGGACCTTATAAAAGAGGTGATTTGCCTCAATTATTAGTTGATAACAAAATTGATTTAGTTTGTATTTTTGCAACATGGCCTGAAACATATTCTTATACTTTAACAGAATGCTATATGGCACATACACCAGTATTAACATTTGATATAGGAGCAGTAGGTGATAGGGTTAAGATTGATAATCTAGGATGGACAATAGAATTTAATTCTAAACCAAAAACAATAATTAAAAAAATAGAAGAAATCAGTAAAAATACTGAAGAATATGATTCTAAAAAGAATAATTTTGATAATTATAGGTTTAAAACATTAGAAGAAATGCAAAAATATTATAAAGAATTATATATAGATATTGAATCAAAACAAGAAAATAAGTTAGCTAATGTATATAAATTTTCTTCTTACAGAGAAAAAACAAAATTATTAGACTTCCAATATCATCAATCAGCTTATGGACATGTTATACATAGATATGAGATGATGAGAAAATCAAAGGCTTGGAAAATAGCTAAAAAAATAAAAGGAAAGATAAAAGGAAAATAAAATGGAGAAAAAGAAAAAAATTTTTTACCTTGATTTTATAAGAGTAATTTCAATGTTTTTAATTGTAACATATCATTTCTATGCACATTTTGCTGGAAATAATATAACAGGTATAAAAATATTCTCAAATGATAGATGGGGAATAATAGGAGTAGCACTATTCTTTATGATTTCAGGTGCTTCTCTGATGTATAATTATGGTGATAAAATAAATTTAAAGCAGTATGCCAAAAAAAGATTTTTAGGTATTTATCCAATGTTTTGGATAGCGTATATACTTGTTTATACTTATATTTTTTATGGTTCAAAAAGTGCATTAGGTGGAGATTTACCATCATATAGATATATAATTTCACTATTTGCAATGGATGGATATTTAAGTCCATATGTACACACTTTTTATTTAATAGGTGAATGGTTTTTAGGTTGTATAGTATTAATTTACTTCTTATTTCCATTACTAAGACTTGCAATTAATAAATATCCGAAAACATTACTAATAGTAAGTGCAATATTAAATTATGCTGTTTTAATTTTTTATAAAACTCCCAAAATGCCTTTAAACGAAAATTTAATTGTTTGTACATTTAGTTTCATTTTAGGAATGTATGTAATTAAATATATCAAAAAAATCAAAATTTGGCATGCTTTGATTGCATTAATAGCTGCAATTGCTTTATATTGTATACCTCGTAATTTGAATGTTAATTTAATTGTTTTAACAGCATATTTGATAGGATATTGTTTATTCTTTGCATTAGCTTATATTGGAGAAAAAATACAAAATATAACAGTTCAAAAGATTTTCAGTTTGATAGGAAAATATTCTTATGCAGTATTTTTAGTACATCATTTTATAATTATGAAAATGGAAAGTACTTTTGCCAATAGAAACTTAAGAATTGTAGAAACAATTTCACTATATATTGCATGTTGGGTTGTAATTAGTATATGTTCTAAAGTTTTATTTATGATAAATAAAGGTATTTTAAGTATTTTTAAAAATGATTCAAATAGGAGTGGGGAAAAAAACTAATGAAAGAAAAAATTATAGAATTTTGTAGTAAAATCAAGATTGAAAAATTATTTTTGCTAGTTGCAATACCACTAAGCTTAATGTATGCTTTACTAGTGTTGCCACTTAATGTGCCTGATGAAGGAACACATTTAATAAAAGCTTATGATATATCAATTGGACATATAGTTACACAAATTGATGAAGAAGGAAAATCATATGCAATTATACCAAGAGAATTAGAAAATTATTCATATATGCGTTTCCAAAATTACAAGGATGTATTTAATGAATTACAAAGAACTACAGATTATAAAGATCAAGTTAGAACAGTTTGTGCAGCACAAGGAAATTCACCATTTCTTTATGTTGGTTCTGTTATGGGATTTCTTATTGGAAGAATATTTGGAATCAATTTGTTCTACGTAGTTTACTTAAGTAGGATAATCAATATAGTTATTTATTTAGTATTTGGTTATTTAACAATAAAAAAAGTACCATTTGGAAAACTTGTAATGGTTATATATTTATGTATGCCAATGATGTTACAACAAGCAGCTTCTTGTTCTGCAGATGCAATTTTAAATGCAACTTTGATTTATTATATTGCACATTTGTTATATTTAACATTTAAAGAAACAGAACTTACCAAAAAAGACAAAATTATTTTATATGTTTATACTGCGTTAATCGCTATGTTTAAATATGTATATATATTAGTTGCTGGAATTTTATTTATAACATTATTCAATAAAAAGATTGATAAAAAACAAAAAATAAAAACAGTTGGAATTATGCTTTTAATAGGAAGTATGTTTGCTGTTGGATGGTATGTATTTACAACAAGATATAAGTCAGCGCCAGATGTAACAATAGAATATAACAGAATTGCAAATGTAGATACATCAAGACAAATAGCGTTTATAAAAGAAAATCCAGTTAAATTCCTAGGAGTTCTTGCAAGAGAATATATTGTATATGGTCCGGAATATGTATTTGGAGCAGTTGGAAATAAACTTGGATGGCTTGATGTTAATGTTAATATGGGTATAATTGTGCTATATATTATAATTTTACTTTTATCTGTAGTTTCAGAAAAAAGTAAATTTGAATTAAATAAATGGTCAAAAATATGGATTATTGCAATTATATTAGCAATATCAGCATTGCTAAAGATAAGTATGTATGTTTTCTTTACACCAGTAGGACTTGAAAGAGTTTGTGGGGTTCAAGGAAGATACTATACACCAATTTTGTTCTTAGTATTATATTGTGTAACAAAAAAGGACAACAGTTGGAAAATAAAAAATGTAAATACAAAAATGATATCAATATCATTTATATTAAATGTTTTAACATTGGTCACTGTATTTAAAAATTATCTATAAAGGAGGAAACATATTTTAGATAAATATGTAAATAAAAATGAAAGTTTTAATAATTATACCAGCTTATAACGAAGCACAGAATATAGAAAAAACAGTAAAAGACGTTACAGAAAACACTGATTTTGATTACGTAGTAATAAATGACTGTTCAAAAGATAACACAAAAGAAGTATGTGAAAAAAACAACTTTAATATGTTATCATTACCAATAAACTATGGGTTAACAAGTGGAATACAACTTGGAATGAAATATGCAAGCAAAAATGGATATGATGTTGCCATCCAATTTGATGGGGATGGCCAACATCAAGCTAAATATTTAAAAGATTTAGTAGAAGAAATAGAAAAAAATGATGTTGATGTTGCTGTAGGTTCAAGATTTGTAACAGTAAAGAAACCATTTACATCAAGAATGATAGGAAGTAGATTAATTGCATTTAATATTAAATTAACAACAGGAAAAACAATAAAAGACCCAACATCAGGAATGAGAGCTTATAATAAAAAAGCTATAGATGAATTTAACAGAAATGCAAGTCTTACACCAGAACCTGATACATTAGTTTATATGATGAAAAAAGGCCTAAAAGTTAAAGAAGTTCAAGTAGAAATGAAAGACAGAGAATTTGGAGAAAGTTATCTAAATCCAATCAGATCAATTAAATATATGATAAATGTTATGTTTTCAATAATATTTATCAGAGCAATAACTAGAAAAAATAAATAGAGGTGAAAAAAATGTCAGTAACACTTAGAATATTATTAATAGTAAGTTCTTTTTTATCATTTTTCTTATGTGTAAAAAAGATAAAACAATCAAAATTAAAAGTAGAAAATTCTGTAACATGGATGGTAGGAAGCATTATATTAATTTTAATGAGTATATTCTCAAATGGAGTAGCGTGGATATCAAATAAATTAGGATTTGTATCTCCTGTAAACTTTGTATTTTTAGCAATAATTGCATTTTTATTAATTCAATTATTTATAGACAATTTAAACATAACAGAATTGAATGAAAAAATAAAAAATTTAGACCACTATATTGCATTAAAAGAACACGAAGATAAAAAACATTAATTTCAAAAAGGAATGAAGTTGAAGATGGAAAATAATAATCCAAAAGTAGTTATATGTATGTCAACATATAATGGAGAAAAATATGTAACAAAACAAATAGAAAGTTTATTAAATCAAACATATAAAAATCTAGAAATTTATGTTAGAGATGATGGTTCTAAAGATGGAACTATAAAAATTCTAGAAGAATATGACAAAAACGGAAAAATACATTTTATAAAAGGTAAAAATGTAGGTGTTGTAAATAGTTTTTATGAATGTTTACAAATAGCTTATAAAACAAATGCAGAATTTTTCGCTTATTGCGACCAAGATGATGAATGGCACGAAGATAAAATAGAAAAAGCAATTGAAAAATTAAGTAAAGAAAAACAAGATATACCTTTGATGTATTTTTCAGAATTTAATTATTGTGATGAAAGTTTAAATTTCACAAGTAAGTCTAATTTAAATAAAAAAGGTGCAAGTTTTGAAAATTCACTTGTTGAGTGCATTTCATTTGGAATTGTAGAAGTATTTAATAAAAACCTTGCAGACAAAGTTTTAAAATCTGGAACAGAAAATGTATGTTTCCACGATTGGTGGGCTTATATGATTGCAGCAGGACTTGGAAAGGTTCTTTATGATGATTTTGCTATGGTTGAATACAGAAGAACTGGAAGCAATGTAAGTCCTAGTGGAAAAGCTGGATTAAGTTTGCAAATATATAGAATAAAAAAATTCTTACTTGGCGGATATTTTAAAAATGTAAGAGAACAAACAAACACATTTAAAAATAAATTTTACAGTGAGTTAGATGAAAAAAATAAAAAAGTTTTAGATCTTTTTACATTAAAATATAATTTTATCAAATCAATTAAAAAACTAACTTATCCAAAAATGTTTAGACAATCAATTGCTGACGAAATAATGTGTAGAATATTATTTTTATTTGGAAGATTATAAAAAGGGAGAAAAATATGAAAACTATAGCAATTTTTTCAGGATATTATTTACCTCATTTAGGTGGAGTAGAAAGATATACATATAATTTAGCAAAAAAATTAAAAGAATTAGGAAATCGAGTTATTATTGTAACATCAAGATATAATAAAGAACTTGCAGAAGTTGAGGAAACAGAATATGCGAAAATATATAGATTACCAACTTATAAAATTTTTGCAGAAAGATATCCAATAAATAAGAAAAATAAACATTTTAAAGAAATAATGAAAATGTTAGAAAAAGAAAATATAGACTCTGCAATTATTCAAACTAGGTTTTGGACAACATCTTATTATGCTTCAAAATTTATAGCTAAGAATAAAATACCAGCATGCTTAATTGAGCATGGAAGCACTCATTTTACTGTTAATAATAAAGTTTTAGATAAATTTGGAGAAATATATGAGCATAAATTAACAAATGCTATAAAGAAAAATGTAAAAGATTTTTATGGAGTTTCAAAAAGATGTACAGAATGGCTTAAACATTTTGATATTGAAGCAAATGGTGTATTTTACAACTCAATTGACACATCAGAAGCAGAAAAATATAAAGAATTTATAAATAAAAGCGAAGATAAAATTGTAATTTCTTATGTTGGAAGAATGATAGAAGAAAAAGGCGTTTTAAAATTAATTGAAGCATTTAAAACATTAAGAAATAAATATAATAATTTAGAATTGAACTTAGCAGGAGCAGGTCCAATACTTGAAAAAATTATAACAGAGAATAAAGAAGAAAAAGACATAAATATACTTGGAAAAGTATCACACGAAGAAGTTTTAAAACTTTTAGGAAAAACAACAATATTTGTAAACCCATCAGCATTTTCAGAAGGATTACCAACATCAATCTTAGAAGCTGGAATGATGAAATGTGCTGTTGTTGCAACACCAATGGGTGGAACAACAGAAATTATATCTAATGATGATATTGGATATATTTGCGGTTTTGAAACAAATGAAATTTTAGAAAAAATTGAAAAATTAGTAACAAACAAAGATGAAATTGCAAAATTAAGTACAAATATAAATGATGTAGTATTAAAACAATTTTCTTGGGACGTTACTTCAAAATACATATCTAAAACAATAAAATACAAATAGGGAGAAAAAATGGTAAATAAATCAGAAATTATATGGAATACATTAGGTAGTTTTGTAGAATCATTATTAAGTGCGGTCTTATTAATGTTTTGTACTAGACTAAATGGAACAGAAATAGCAGGAATGTTTTCAATAAGTTTTGCTACTGCAACAATATTAAACGCAATAGGGGACTTTGGAATAAGAATATATCAAGTTACAGATACAAAAAGAGTATACAAATTTGGAGATTATTTAATATCAAGAATTATTGTTGTACTTTGTATGTCAGCTATTGGAATTGCTTTTATAAGTTTAACAGGATATACAGCAGAAAAATTATGGATTTGTATTGCTTTAATATTATTTAAAGTAATAGACAATTTAAGCGAAACATTTCAAGGAGAATTTCAATTAAGAAATAGATTAGATTTAGGTGGAAAATCAATGGTTATAAGAGTATCTTCAGCTCTTATAATGTTCTTAATTGTCGATTTAATAACAAAAAATGTAATAGCATCTGCATTATCGCTTACATTAACAAACTTAGTATTATTTATCCTTTGGGATGTAAGAATTTTAAATGGGTTTGAAAAAATTCAATTAAAATTTGATAAAATAAATGTTAAAAAGATTTTATTAGAATGCTTACCGCTTGCAATTTCAACAATGTTAAGTTTATATATAATAAATGCTACAAAATATGCGATTGATAATTTTGGAGATTATACAATGCAAACATATTTTAATGTAATATATATGCCAACATTTGTAATAAATCTTGTAAGTGCATTTGTAATAAAACCATTTTTAAAACCGTTTGGAGATTTTTGGAATAACAAAGAATACTTTAAATTTATAAAATCAATTATTGTTATAATTTTAATTTTAGGTTTAGCTACTATCGGTATAGATATTGCCTGTGCATTACTAGGTGTACCAGTACTTTCTTTAATTTATGGAATTGATTTAGCACCATATAAAATGGAAATGATATTACTTGTAGTTTCTGGTTTCTTTTATGCCGCTGCAACTGTAATGTTATATGCACTTAGTACAATAAGAAAACAAAAATTAACAACAGTTGCTTATATTATAACTGCAATTCTTGCTTTTGTAGTTTCAAATTTATGTGTAGAAAAATGGCAAATGAAAGGTGCTATTGTTTCTAATATGGTTACTACAGTTACTTTATTTGTATTACTTATTGTGTTTTTCTTATTTGAATTAAATAAAGAGAAGAATAGAAAACTAGAAAAAATTGACACCTAAAAATTATTGATTTTAATTTTAAAATAATTTAAAATTAAATTGTAGATATTGGAGGTGCTATTATGAAAATTAAAGTTATTTCTATGATATTATTATTAATAATTTTTGTTAATTTATTTTCTGTA
>CAZHCX010000005.1:0-29626 GCA_964531445.1 uncultured Clostridium sp.
TATAATGAAAGGACTGATTATATGACAAACGTATTCGATATATTAGAAGAAAGAGGTTACATTGAACAAATGACTCACCCAAAAGAAATAAAAGAACTTTTTGGAAAAGAAAGTGTTCCATTTTATATTGGAATTGACCCAACAGCTGATAGCTTACACGTTGGACATTTTGTTTCTTTAATGGTTGCAAGCCATATGCAAAAATGTGGACACAAACCAATAATTTTAGTTGGTGGTGGTACTGCAACAATTGGTGACCCATCTGGAAAAACAGATATGAGAAAAATGATGACAAGAGAAACAATCAATCACAATGTTGATTGCATTAAAAAACAAATTGAAAAATTTGTTAGTTTTGAAGGTGAAAATGCAGCCATTATAGTAAATAATGCTGATTGGCTTTTAGATTTAAAATTTATTGATTTCATGCGTGATATTGGTAAATTATTCTCAGTTAACAAAATGCTTGCTGCTGACTGTTACAAAAACAGATTAGAAACAGGATTAACATTTTTTGAAATGAGCTATATGCTTATGCAATCTTATGACTTTTTACATTTATATGAAACTTATGGATGTAAACTAGAAATGGGTGGAAATGATCAATGGTCAAACATCATTGGTGGTGTTGATTTAATTAGAAAAATTGGTAAAGATGATTCTTATGGTTTAACATTTAAACTTCTTACAACAAAAGAAGGTAAAAAAATGGGTAAAACAGAAAAAGGTGCTTTATGGTTAGATTCTGAAAAAACATCTCCTTACGAATTCTACCAATACTGGAGAAATATTGAAGATGAAAGTGTTGAAAATGTTTTAAAACTTTTAACATTCTTGCCTATGGAAAAAATAAATGAACTTGCTTCTTTAAAAGATGAACAAATTAACGAAGCTAAAAAAATTGCAGCTTATGAAATCACAAAATTAGTTCACGGTGAAGAAGAAGCTAAAAAAGCTGAAGAAGCTGCTAATGCCCTATTCTCTGGAAAAGGTAGTTTAGATAATATGCCAACAGTTGAATTAGAAGATAAAAACATTTCAATATTAGATGCAATAATCACAGCTGGAATTGCTCCTTCTAAAGGTCAAGCAAGAACTTTAGTTAATCAAGGCGGTATTTCTTTAAATGATGAAAAAGTTACAGATGTAAATTATGTTCTTTCTGATAAAGATTTTTCTGAAGGATATGCAATCTTGAAAAAAGGTAAAAAAGTATTCTTTAAATTAATATAATTTTGTCAAAAGGGACGCCCTTTTTTGACAAGTAAAAAATTCTCGGAAAACCGAGAATTTTTTTATTTTATAATATTTCTAAAAAAAGATGATTTTGTCGTATTTGTTTCTGCACTGTTTGAAATTTCGTTATTTACAACATCATTTTCTAAAACATTACTATCATCTGTTGTTTCATTTATAGTATTATTTTGTTTATCTTCTTTCTGTTTTTCTTTTTCTAAATTATCAATTAAACCTTGTAATTTTTTAACATCAGAACCTATAAGCTCCCAATCATCATTTTCTGTTGATTTTTTCAAATTTTTATTAGTCTTTATAATACTGTCAATTAAACCATCAACATCATCTGTGTTTTCAATTTCAATATTTGAAGCCTCTGTAGAAAGTAAGTTTCTAAGTGCAATTTCAAGATTATCTCCAATTGCAAGCTTATTGCCAGATGCAGCAACAACTTTCTTAAGCATTGGTATTTTTGATTCTTCATTTAACATTGTTTGATAAATTGATTCTACATATAAAACAGTATTATTTACTGGAATTGCAACCATATCCTTTGTAACCTTTGTTCCTGTTTTATTCAAACTTTTAATTTGATTATAAATCATTTCATCTTGTTCAATTTGATTATCTAATTGCATTGGACCTAAAATACTACTTCCTTGTGCAAATTTATACATTTTTAATTTATTAGAACTTCCATCTGTTGTCCCAACTAAGTAAGATGCAAGATTTTGTTTTGATTCTGGTGTATAAACTTGTATTAAACCAATTTCATTTTCCCCATTATTTTTAACCATTGTATAATATGGTGTTAAAAGTGTTCCTGAAGATTTTGTGACAATTGAATTATTAAATTTAGCAAAATCCCAAACATCATCTGTTCTGTATAAAATATCAGCTTTTACATTATGATATATTTTTAACATTTTAGCTTGAACATTATATAAAAATTCTGGATATACAAAATGTTCTGTTATATCACTTGGAATTTGTGCATTTTTATCTTCAAAAATTGTTGGATAAATATTTCTATACGCTATTACAACTGGGTCATTTTCGTCTGTTATGTAAAATTTCATTGTTCCATCATAACTATCAATAATTACTTTAACAGAATTTCTAATGTAATTAATTTTTTCTTTTATATTGTCATGTTCAATTGATGTGTATTGAGAATGTGGATATTGACTTGAAACTGTGTATGCATCTAATACCCAAACTATTCTTCCATCATCAGTAACAACTGTGTATGGATTTTCGTCATATATTAAATATGGCATTACTTTTTTAGCTCTTTTGATAATATTTCTATTTATTAAAACCTTGCTATCACTTGATATTTCTGAATTAAAAGCAAGATTTAAATCACCGTTTTTAATTCCTAAAATAACTCTATCAATAAAGCTTAGTTTTAAACCAGCATTTCCAGAATATTTTGATGTATGTTCTAAACCATTTTCATCAATATAATCATATTCTTGCTTGTTTTTTGTATTTGTAGCAATTGTGTTATTTGTTTCTAAGCCAAAATATATATCTTGATTTTTAGTTCCCAATTGCTCATCTTTTCCAGACACATCTTTTTGAACATATTCAATTGAACCTGTATTAGTAACTTTTGTTGCGTCAATTGCTATTTGGCCTTTACCATGAGTATATTCGTAAGTTTTGTTATTATATGTTCTTCCTGAATTTGTTATCTCCCTTGGTGAAATATATAATAATTTATCATCACCATTAATTCTATATTTTGCTATATTTGCATTTCTATATGAATAATATCCAGTTCCTTTTTGGCTATCGTCTAATGTTTTTAAAACAACATCTTCATTTACAATTCTTAAATTGTTTATAACATCTAAATTTTCATTTACATCTGCTTGTGTAATTGTACCAGTGTCTTCAAGACTTTCTTCTTCAATATCAATATTATAAGCAGCTTTAGTATATTTAATATTATTATTTATAAAATCTTTTTCTTTATCAAATTTATTTGAATTTACAAAAATCAAATTAAATGCAACTATAACAACAAACATTGATACCAAATATCCAGGTATAACTGCTAAATTTTTCAATACTTTTGATGAATTTCCTTGTTTAAATGCTTTTATTGCTCTTAAAGCAAAGATTACAATTACAAAAGCAAAAATCAAATATGCCCATCTTTGTAACATTACATCTGTATAACTTGCTCCAATTATATCAATATTTCCAGCACTTGTATTACTGTTTTTTATTGTAAACATTTTACTTAATGAGATGTTTGTAGTATTTAATGCTGTAACTAGAGCAATTAAAATTATAACAATTGAAAGATTTCTTAATATTTTCTTTATTAATAAACTTTCTTTCATCATTTTTCTATCAACACCATCAAAATATCTGTTAAATACAATGATATAATAAATTGCCATATAAATTGTTAATCCAGCAATTAACCATATCAAATACATCAGCATTGTTTCTATAAGTGGTTTTTGGAACATATAAAATGCTATGTCAAAACCAAAAACTGAATCTGTTACTCCAAAAGTAACATTACTTAAAGCTGGTAATATCTTTTCCATTAATACATTTGACATTACTGTTGCAATTATTACAGAAGCAACAAATGCAATAGATTTATTTAAAAGTTTTGGCATTTCTTTCTTTTCTTTTTCGAAGAAAGTTTTTAGTCCTTTTTTTATTCCTCTATTTGTAAAGTATATTAAAATATATAAAATACAAAATGTAGTTCCTAAAATTGTGTATTTATAATTTTGTTTTGTACAAAATGCTTGTACATAATTTTCGCCTAATTCTTTATTTTCTAAATATTCTCCTCATAAGTTAATAAATGTTCCTATTGCAAATACTAATAAAAATATTAATACTGCAATGATTCTTGCTTTTGACTTTTTCTTTTCTTTTTCCAAATTTTTTCACTCCTTTTGGCAATTGTCCATTTGGGAACGTTTCTAAAATGGACACTAAATTATAGCTTTTACAAAATCTTCTGAATTAAATATTTCCATATCATCAATTTGTTCTCCAACACCAATGAATTTTACTGGAATTTTATTTTCTTCTACTATTCCAATAACAACTCCACCCTTTGCTGTTCCATCTAATTTTGTAAGTACAATTCCTGTTATATCTGTTTCTTTTTTGAAAGCTTTTACTTGTGATATTGCATTTTGTCCTGTTGCTCCATCAATTACAAGTAATACTTCTTTGTCTGAATCTGGCATTTCTTTGTTTATAACCTTTTGTATTTTATTTAATTCATCCATTAAGTATTTTTTATTATGAAGTCTACCAGCTGTGTCTACTATTAAGATGTCTGCTCCACTTTCTCTTGTTTTCTTTATTGCGTCATATACAACTGATGCTGGGTCTACGCCTTCTCCTCTTTTTACAACTTCTGCACCAGCTCTGTTTGCCCATACTTCTAATTGTTCTACTGCTGCGGCTCTAAATGTGTCTGCTGCTGCAACTACTACTTTTTTGCCATCTTTTGCAAGTCTGTTTGCCATTTTTCCTATTGATGTTGTTTTTCCAACACCATTTACTCCTACTACAAGGATTACTGATGGTTTTGTGTTTAGGTGTAGTTCAATGTCTGTTACATCTAGTATTTTTTGCATTTCTTCTCTTAATGCTTGTTTTACGTCTTCTTCATCTTGTATTTTTTCTTTTTTGATTCTTTCTCTTAAACTTGATATTATTTTTATTGATGTGTCCATTCCTATGTCTGACATTATTAACACTTCTTCTAGTTCGTCTAAAAATTCTTCATCTACTTTTCTAAAATTACTGAATACGTTGTTTATTTTTTCATCTAGTGATGTTTTTGTTTTGCTCATTCCATTTTTTAATTTTTCAAAAAATCCCATTTGTGTTTCTCCATTCTTTTATTTATTTTTTCTTCTTATTTCTTTTGTTTGAAATTATTTCACTATTCTAATTTAACATAATTTAAGCGATTTATCAATAGTTTTGGGCAAAAAAAGGGATATTAATAAACTAATTAACATCCCATAATATCATCAAAAATCACCTTTATATCCTCATTATAATAAATAGCCCCACAGGTCCTTATTTCATCACCAATTTTAACCTGAACATTCATATTATTTTTATCACCAGAAAAATACCTAATTGCATTTCTAAGCTTATCCTTCTTCTCTTCCGAAGCATTGGTAATATCAAAAGTTATAACTTTAGGTTGCTCTTCTCCCAACTCTTTAATTTCATTTGCAATTATAGTAATATCTCCTTCTTCTCTAATACTCAAACGTCCATCAACAAGGACAATATTTTCTTCTATCAAACTTCTTCCAGCACCTACAACTGCATTTTCAAATGCAAGTATTTCAGCTGTTCCATACAAATCTTCTATTGTTATAAATGCCATAATTTTATTGTTTTTTGTATATTTCTTTTTGATTGATGTGATTATTCCTGCATATTTAACTTTTTGTCCATCTACAAGTTTTGAATTTTCATCTATCAAGTTTAATGTTGATATATTTGCAGTGTGCATTATTTGCTCTCTAAATTTTTCTAAAGGATGTCCTGAAACGTAAATTCCAAGCATTTCCTTTTCCATTGATAATAGCTCTCTTTCAGGAAGTTCTTCTTTCTCTTTAAATGTATATTTCTGTTTTTCCATCTCTTCTTTTTCTTGTTCTGAGCCAATATCAAACATAGAAACTTGACCACTAAATCCTTTTTTCTTTCCGCTTTGAATAGTATCAATTATTGTTTCAAATGATTCTAATAATGTTGCTCTTGTTTGCTCAAATTCTGTAAATGCTCCAGCTTTTATCAAACTTTCTATACATTTTTTATTTACTTGAGTGTCTGCTATTCTTTCACAGAAGTCTGTAAAGTTTTTAAACTCTCCATTTTCTTCTCGTTCTTTTACTATATTTTTAACTGGAACTGTTCCAACATTTTTGATTGCTCCAAGTCCAAATCTGATTTTTCCATATTTATTTGTAGATTCTTTTTCATATTCAACTGTAAAGTTCTCAAAACTATGATTTATATCAGGTTTTAAAATTTCTATCCCTAATCTCTTACACTCATCAATATATTGAGGTGCTTTATCCAAATTCCCCAAATAGCTATTTAATGTAGCTGCCATAAATTCCGCTGGATAATATGCTTTTAAATATGCTGTTCTGTATGATACAACTGCATAACATGCAGCATGTGATTTGTTAAATGCATATTTTGCAAATTCGGCCATTTCATCAAATATTTTATTTGCTGATGCCTCATCTATTCCGTTACGTACACATCCTGGTACTACTACATTTCCGTCTTCATCAACCTGTCCATGTATAAAAACTTCACGTTCTTTTGCCATTACATCAAGTTTTTTCTTTCCCATTGCTCTACGTACTAAATCGGCTCTTCCAAGTGAATATCCGGCCAAATCTCTAACTATTTGCATTACTTGTTCCTGATAAACCATACACCCGTACGTTACATTTAGTATTGGCTCTAAACTTGGATGTGTATATTCGTTATGTCCAGGGTTTTGTTTTCCTCTAATGTAACGTGGAATTTGATCCATAGGACCAGGTCTGTATAAAGAAACACCGGCAATCAAATCCTCAAGACAATCTGGTTTTAATTCTTTCATAAAGTTTGTCATCCCTTGAGATTCAAACTGAAATATTCCTGATGAATTTCCATCTTGCCATAATTTATATACTTTTGGGTCTGACATCTCCTTATCAAATTCAACATCAATTCCTTTTTCTTCTTTAACCATATTAATTGTATCTTGAATTACAGTTAAGTTTCTAAGTCCCAAGAAGTCCATTTTTAAAAGTCCAAGTTCTTCAAGAGTTGTCATGATATACTGGGTATTTATTTGTCCATCTCTTACATAAAGAGGAACATACGTGTCAACTGGGTCTTTTGTTATAACAACACCACAGGCGTGCGTTGATGCCTGTCTTGGCATTCCTTCAAGCCCCATTGCAATGTCTAATATTTGCTTTGTTTGCTCATCTGTCTCATATCTATCTCGTAATTCTTTATTTTGTTCTAATGCTTTCTTTATTGTGATGTGTATTTCGTTTGGAATCATTTTTGCAAGTGTATCCGCTTCTGCATATGGATAGTCTAAAACTCTTGCAACATCACGAATTACCATCTTAGCAGCCATTGTTCCAAAAGTTATAATTTGTGATACATGGTCATGTCCATATTTTTGAGAAACATAGTCAATAACTTCTTGCCTTCTTGTATCTGCAAAATCAACATCAAAATCTGGCATGCTTATTCTTTCTGGATTTAAAAATCTTTCAAAAAGTAATCCATATTTTATTGGGTCAATATCAGTTATTTCAATAGCATAAGCAAGTATTGAACCAGCACCAGACCCCCTACCAGGTCCAACTGGAATTCCATGCGTTTTTGCATAATGTATAAAATCCCATACGATTAAGTAATAATCAACATATCCCATTTTTTTGATTATACCTAATTCGTAATCCGCTCTATCTTGAATTTCTTTTGATAATACATCTCCATATCTTTTCTTCAGTCCATTATCACATAATTCTTTTAAGAAATCATAATGAGTTGCATATCCCTCTGGTACATCATAATTAGGCAAAATTGTATGTCCAAATTCAAATTCAACATTGCATTTTTCTGCTATTTTTACAGTATTTTCTATCGCATCTGGGAAAGCTGAAAAATAATCTGACATTTCTTCTGGAGACTTTACATACAATTCATCAGTGTCAAACTTCATTCTGTCCTCATCACTCATTCTTTTACCAGTTTGAATACATAGCAAAACTTCGTGATTGTATGCATCTTCTCTTTTTAAATAATGAGCATCATTTGTTGCAACTAAAGGAATATCAAGTTTTCTTGCTAATTGAATCAATTTTTGATTTGCTAAAACTTGTTCTCTAATACCATTATTTTGAATTTCTATGTAGTAATCTTCACCAAAAACTTTTTTATGCCATAATGCAACTTCTTCCGCTTTTTCGGTTTGACCATTTAATAAAGCTTGGTTGACTTCTCCAGCCAAACAAGCACTTAGACACACTAATCCTTCGCTATATTGTTCTAATATTTCGTGGTCAATACGAGGTTTATAATAATATCCATCAATAAAACTTAATGAAACTAATTTACTTAAATTTTTATATCCTTGATTATTTTTTGCTAGCAAAATTAAATGGTAGTATTTGTTATCAATTCCTGGTTCTTTTTGTAATCTTGAACGAGGTGCAACATATACTTCGCATCCTATAATTGGTTTAACACCTTCTTTTTTACATGCTTTGTAAAAATCAATTGCACCATACATTACACCATGGTCTGTTATCGCAATTGAGTTCATTCCAAGTTCTTTTGCTCTAACTGGTAAATCTTTTATTCTATTCGCTCCATCTAATAAACTAAATTCACTATGTATGTGTAAATGAACAAAATCAGCCATAATGTCCCCTTTCTTTTATTCGTTTTTTATTACAAGGATTTTTCTGTGGAAAGCTTTCTATAATATGAAATTCAGAGGAATTTTATATTATAGAACAATATTTGCACAATATTGTCTCTAACCCAACTTGTAAATCAATTTTTCCACTTTTAAAATAATAATCCAAATCGCATAATTCTTGTAAAATAGCCCTCAAATTTTTTTCTGTAAATGATTTAGACTGAACCTTATATTTTGTAGTTAAAAAAGCTTGATTTGGTTTTAAATTTAAACTTGATGCTAAATCTTTGTTGCTATTTAACGCCATCTTTGTTATATATAATTTTTTGAAATGATTATATAATGTAACTAATATTTTAGGAAGTGGTTCTTTTGCATAAATAAGATTTTTCAAAACCTGTAATGCACCAGTTATATCCCTTTTTCCTAAATCATCTGTTAAATCAAATATAATACTCTCCAATTTTTTTATTGATAATTTATCAATATCTTCTCTTTTTATAGTACCATTTTCACCTGCAAATTCAATCAATTTTCTAATTTCATTAATCAAATCCTGCATATTTGTACCACAGCATTCAATAAAATATTTGATTGTTTGTGAATCAATATTTACCTTATACCCAGTACAAATTGCCTTTATTCTTTGTTCAATTTGAATAGGCTTTTGAAAATCAAACTTACATACATCACCATTTTTATCAATAGTTTTATATAAGTCTGATTTTACATCAGCATCTTCCTCAACAAATACTAAGACAACAGATTCATTTATAATTTTTATATTTTCTTCTATATATTGTGTTAACTTATTTTTCAATTTAGAAATACTGTCTTCTGTTTTTCTTTTAGCTTCTTTTTTGAATAATCCAGTATTTCTTGCAATAATAAGCTTCTTTTCGTATCCAAAACTTGGTGTCTCAATATCAGAAATAATCTCTTGGACGTTTTGTTCATCAATCAAAATGTAGTTTATTCCTTTTACGCATTCGCCAAATAATGTTCTTATTCTTTTCAAATTTGTTTCTAATAAGAATAATTCTTCACCATATAATAGATATATGCTATTTAGTTTTCCTTGTTTTAATTCTTTTTCTAAACTATCTATTGTCATATCGATATTTTATCCTTTCTGTCCATTTGAGAAACGTCCCTAAATGGACATTCTCAAAATTTCTGCTACGCTCCACGCTTGAGCAATTGTTCCTTTTGGTTCATAAGGTTTTGTAGAATCATAAATTTCCGCTATACTTCCAACACAACCTCTGCCATTTATTTCTTTAGAAAATGTTTTTGCTGTTTTTCCAACAAATTCTTGTAATTTCTTTTCTAATTCTGCCTTGTACGTTTTTCTTTTTTCTGTTTTTATCATATTTCTTAATGAATTAAAATATAATCCAAGCAACCATGTCCAAGTTATTCCCTGATGGTAACTCATATCTCTTTTAAAGCTATCTCCTTCATATACATCAATGTAATTTGGTTCTCCTTTTGCTAATGATTTTAATCCATAGTTGTTTAATAATTTTTTCTCTACTACGTTGATTATGTTATATGCTTCTTCTGAACTTGGATTTATTACAGGATATGTTAAGCTTAATGCAAATAATTGATTTGGTCTTATTTTGCTGTCTCCTAATACGTCATATAAACATTTTCTTTTTGCATTATAAAATTTTTCATTAAATGATTTTTTGCATTTTCTTGCTAAATCTTTATATTTTTTAATTTTTGATTTTATTTCTTCACCTGAATTTTCTGCTCCGTTTGCATTTTCAATTTCAAGTTTTTCAGTTAAATCAGCCATTATCCTTAAACTGTTATACCATAAGCTGTTTATTTCAACTGCTTTACCATTTCTAGGTGTTGCTGCTACTCCATAACATTTTGCATCCATCCAAGTATTTTGAGTATTTTCAGTTCCAGATGAAATAAGAAAATCATCATCTAAATAAATATTGTTATTATCAACATCAATTCCTTTTATATAATTTTCTATTATTTTTTCTAATTTTTCATATACATTTATTTTTACAAATTCATAATCCCCCGTATATTCTATGTATTTTTGAATCTGCTCGAATAATAAAAGAGAACTATCTACACTGTTATATAATGGTCTGTTATCAAACCCTGAATATCCATTTGGAACAAGTCCATATTTGATATCTCTAATCATTGTTAAAATAACTTCCCTGGCTATGTCAAACCTTTTTGTTTTTAACAATAATCCTTCAAATGAAATCAAACTGTCTCTACCCCAATCTAAAAACCATGGATAACCTGCTATTACTGTGTGCAAGCCAAATGATGGTCTATAAACAATGAATTGATCTGAAGCTTTTATTAAAGAAGTAGCAAATTCTTTTTGTTCTTCATTTTTTTCATTTAATAATTCTGATTTTTCAATTAAATTATCAATTCTATTTTTTTCATTTTTCATTATTTGCTTGATATCTTTTTCTTCAATATTTTCTTCAAGTCCACAGAAAAATGTTAATTCTTTTTCTTCATTAGGCTTTAATTCAACTTCATAAACACCAACAACACTATGATTTTCTTTAGGATAAAATCCTCTTTTTTGTTCCTCAATATAAAACATATCTTTAAAAATATCATTTTCGTGTTGTATGTATTTTCCTTCTGATAAGTTCATATATACTGGAAAATTAGCATTTTTATCAATTACCAATTTAACTTTATTTGCATTTACAGTTTGTTTTACATCAAAAATGTGGTCTGTGCTCATTGAATGAAAATCTCTAAAATTAACTATAGGTGCTATTGTTAGTTTTGAATATTTATCAATATTTTTTATTTTATAATAAACACCAACAACTTGTTTTTCTCTTTCAAGGCATATAGTTTTTGTGATTTTTACACCATTTACATCAAATTCAAAAGTTGGAAAATATCCATTTCCAAATGAAGTTTGATATTTATATCCTTGTGAGATATAGTTTTCACATACATTTGTATACAAATCATATTTTTCTTCACCTATTTGAATACTCTCATCTAATTTTGATAAAATCAAATATCTTCTTGCTGGTGGTGTTAATGGTGCTATTAATAATCCATGATATTTTCTAGTATTTGCTCCAATTATTGTTGAACTTGCAAATGCACCAAGTCCATTTGTAATTAACCATTCTTTTCTTAAACCTTGTTCTAAATTCATATCCTCTTCTGTGTATTTCATCTTTTTCTCCTCTTATTCAACAAATGCGACAATGGTCCCAGACAACAGTCCTAAACTTTTTTGTCGCATATTTTTATTTCAAATTACTTTCTTCTAATTTTCTAAGCATTTCTTCTCTAATTTCTTGTGGTGTCTTTTTTCTTCTTTTAACAGGTGCTTTAGTATCATCAGAATCTTTTTTTACCTTTTTTGCTTTCTTTTCTTCTTTTTTCATTTTTTGTGCTTTTAATTTTTCCATTTCTGATGATTTTTTTATAGATTCTATTCTATCACTATATTTGTTACTAAACTTACTGTTTCCTTTACGTTTTTTAGGTTCTTTTCTTCCCTTTTTTTCATCTTTTTTCATTTGTTTTTTTATTTTGTTAATTCTTTTATCTTCTTTTAATTTATTATTTAGCATTAAATATTGAGGATCATTTTGCTTATCTTGATACCTTAAATCATCACATATCAAACTAATTATTGATTCAGCTACCAATTCTGGATCATGTCTTATGCAATCATTTGTAATCATTGATAAATTTCTTTGTAAAAATGTTATTCCTTTTATCTTATCAACATCTGGTATTACTAAGTCTTGTCCTTCTAAATTGTATCTTTTAATAAATTCTGGAACAATTTCGCCAGTATCATAAATACAATAATCAACAATTCCTTTTCCACAATGTTCAATAATTGCGTTAAGATGGTCTGAAACACTATATTCATCTGTTTGTCCTGGTTCTGTCATTATATTACTAATATAAACTTTAAGCCCTGTATTTTCTTTTATAGCTTTTGCGACTCCGTTTACAAGCAAATTAGGTATAACATTTGTATATAAACTTCCTGGTCCAATTATAATACAATCAGCCTCTTTTATTGCTTCTAACACACCAGGTGCAGGTCTACAATTTGTAGGATTCAAATATATTCTGTTTATTTTTGTTACTTTATCATAAACTATTTCAGGTATTTTTGATTTTTCTGTAACAACATATCCATTTGCAAGTTCCGCCGTAATATTCATTTCATCTAAAGTTACTGGTATAACTTTTCCAATTATATTTAAAACTTCATTACTTCTAATTATTGAGCTAGAAAAATCATCATTAATATTTTTCATAGCACTAAAATAAATATCAGAAAATGCTAAATTCTTTAATTTACCCTCTTTAAATTTGTAATTAAACAATTTTTCAAGCTGATCATTTTGAGATGATAAAGAAACGATACTGTCTTTTACATCATCTAATGGCATTGTTTGTAATTCTTTTCTTGATTCTGTTTTAGCCTCTCCGTAATCAGAAACTGTAACAATTGCTGTTAAATTATCAGTATATTTTTTAAGTCCTGTTAAAACTGTATTTAAACCAGTACCACCACCAATTACAACAATATTAGGTCCTTGATGATATACTTTTTTGTTGAATATTAAAGATTTAATATTTACATTTGACTTATCATTCATCCTGTCATCTGTTGATTCAATTAAAATTTCTAGAACTCTTTTGTTAAGTCCTATTAATCCTGCTACTGTTACTACAACCCCACCTACAAATATTGCAACTATTTTTGCAACTTCTATAAATGACATTTCTTTTAATACTAAAACATTTGCAATTCCATAACAAATTAATGCTATTCCTATTAATATTAAAAGCATCCATCTTTTTAATTTACTGTTTGAATCAAACCATTTAAAAATTCCGTTCATTACTTTCTTACCTCCAGTGTCCATTTGGGGACGTTTCTAAAATGGACATATTTTAATCTCCAATTCTATTTTCTTTCCAAATTTTTCATATACTTTATCTTGAACGTATTTTACTAACTCCAAAACATCATTTGCAGTTGCATCTCCTTTGTTTATAATAAACCCTGCGTGCTTTTCTGATATTTGTGCTCCGCCTATTGAAAAACCTTTTAGTCCAGCTTCATCAATCAATTTTGCTGTAATAAAATCAGTTCCTCTTTTAAATGTACTTCCTGCTGATGGATATTCTATTGGTTGTTTTTCTTTTCTGTATTTTGCATATTCATCCATCTTTGATTTTATTTCTTCTCTTTTTCCTTTAACAAGCTTCATTTTAACTTGTAAAATAATAAATTCTTTTGATGAAAATTTACTATTTCTGTATTCGAATTTTGCTTGTTCATTTGTAAATTTATGGATGTTACCTTCGTAATCTATTGCAGTAATTTCAGTTACAACATCTTTCATTTCTCTTCCATGCGCTCCTGCATTCATTACAATTGCTCCACCTATTGTTCCAGGTATTCCTGATAATTCTTCAAAACCTGAAATTTCTTCTTTTAATAATTTTTGTGCTAAAAATCCTAATGTAATTCCACTGTCTGCAATAATTTCTATATTTTCTTCATTAATTTTATTTATTTCATAATTTTTAAGATTTAATTGGATAACAATTCCTTTTATTCCTTTGTCTAATACAAGCAAATTGCTTCCATTTCCTACTATTGTTATGTCTATTTCGTTTTGTTTTGTAAATTTTAATATTTCTTTTAATTCTTCTATCGAGTCAATTTTTATGTAAAAATCTGCTGGCCCTCCTATTTTAAATGAAGTGTGATTTTTCATTGGTTCGTTTTGTTTTATTTTTTCTTCTGATATTATTTCTTTTAGCTTATTAAATATTTCTGTTTTTTCCAATACAAACACATCCTCTCTTAGTTTTCAGATTCTTTTGCAAAAGTATACAACGCTGCTCCGCCTTTAGTTACCTTAACTGAAGTATTTATAACCTCACCTGTTTTATAATTTACAATAAAAATATTTTCTTCTTTTTTTACTCCTAATTCTTCTAAATCTGATTTACTCAATTTTTTATATTCAGTTCCCTTTAAAGTAATATTACCACCAGTTCTAGAATTGATATCATTTACAATAGTTTGAACACTTGATTTATCGACATCCTCTCCTGGTAACTCTTCTTTTGTTAATTGCGATTTTGAATATCTTTCTAACAATGCATGTTGTATTATATTCAACTCAGCAATTTGTGTTGAATCATTAGTTTCTTTTTTTCCTCTTATCGCACCAGTAATTGAAATTCCAGATATAATTAAAAGTAAAATAACTGTTATAACCAATGCAGATAATGTAATTCCCTTGTTTTCTCTTACGTTCATAATTTTCACTTAACCAATTTAATATTTAAACTCTAATTAAATTGATTCCTTTCTTATATTTTTTCTGTTATAATATATCATTTTTTGAATAAAAATACAATGATTAATCTACATTTTTCTAAAAAAGCTTTCTTTTTCCAGTATTTTGTAGTATAATTAAATTGTAGTTAATTTTAAGGAGGATTTGTTATGTGGCAAATTTGGTTAATAATCGCTGGATTATTTTTTATAGGTGAAATAATTACAGTTGGTTTTTTAATATTTTGGTTTGGAATTGGAGCATTATTTGCAGCACTTGTAAGTCTGTTTACATCCAATTTAATCATTCAAACTGCAGTATTTGTCTTATCTTCTACTGTTCTGCTTTTTGCTACAAAACCATTTGTTAAAAAATTTGTTGATGTTAAAAAAACAAACACAAATGTATTTTCAATAATTGGTAAAAAAGCTTTAGTAGTACAAAAAATTGACCCTATTAAATCAACTGGACAAATAAAATTAAATGGTGAACTTTGGACAGCAACAAGCGAGAATAACGAAATTATTGACGAAGGTTCAGAAGTTGAAGTATTAGAAATCAAAGGTGTTAAAGCCATTGTTAAAACTGTAAAAAATGCAGTTCAAGTATAGTTCTTAGTATTACTTAATATTTTTAAGTGTTAATATAAAATATAATTTAAAAGGAGGATTTTATTATGTGGTTTTTATTAATATTGCTAGTTATAATATTAGTTATAGCATTTAAATCAATTAAAATCGTTAAACAAGCTGAGGTATATGTAATTGAAAGGTTAGGTAAGTTCTATAAAGTTGCAGATGCTGGTCTTACAATTATAATTCCATTTTTTGATCGTGTTAGAAGTGTTGTAAGTTTAAAACAACAAACAATGGATGTTCCACCTCAAGGAGTTATTACAAAAGATAATGTAACAATTACAATAGATACTGTTGTATTCTATCAAATTACTGATCCTGCAAAAGCAGTTTATGAAATTCAAAGTTTGAAAAAAGGTATTGAATACCTAGCTATCACAACAATTCGTGATATCATTGGTAAAATGGACTTAGATGAAACATTTAGTTCAAGAGATGGAATCAACAACAAATTAAGAGTTGTTCTTGATGAAGCAACTGATAGATGGGGATGTAAAATTGATAGAGTTGAAATCAAAGATATTACACCACCTGCTGATATCAGAGATGCAATGGAAAAAGAAATGAATGCAGAAAGAAATAAAAGAGCTTTAATTCTTGAATCTGAGGCTCAAAGACAAGCTGCAATTACAATTGCTGAAGGTAAAAAACAAGCTGCTATATTAGAAGCTGAAGCTGATAAAGAAGCTCAAATTACTAGAGCAGCCGGTGAAGCTCAAGCAATTAGAGAAGTTGCTGATGCTAAAGCTAAAGAAATTCAAATGGTTTATGAAGCAATCAAAAATGCAAACCCAGATGATAAATTAGTTCAATTAAAATCTTTAGAAGCTTTAGAAAAAGTTGCTGAAGGTGAAGCAAATAAAGTTTTTATTCCTTTTGAAGCAACAAGCGCGCTTTCAAGTTTAGGTGCAATTAAAGAAGTTTTAAAAGAAGATAAAAAGAAATAAAAAAGAAAGGATTTTGCTCCTTTCTTTTTTTAGGTTATGCCAAATGGGTCGTACCTTTTGGCAACTTTTATTACATTTTTTCTGGCATTTCAATTCCCAATAGACTAGCACCTTGTTTTAATACTTTTCCTGTAGCATAAGTTAGATACACTCTAGCATCTTGTAATTCTTTGTCATCAATAATAATTTTATTTTCATTATAAAAACTACTGTATGCTTTTGCTAAGTCAATTAAATATCTAGCCAATATTGATGGCTCGTTTTTTTCTGTTACTTGAACTAATACATCTTCAAAATTATATATTAATTTTAATATTTCTAATGAGTATTCATCTGTTAATTTTTCGATATTGATATCTTTAAATTCTGGCACATATCCAGCTTTTTCTAATACACTTTTTGTTCTTACATAAGTATATTGAATATATGGTCCTGTTTCGCCTTGGAAGTTTAAAGCAATATCCCAATCGAATATTTGATCTTTGATTGTTGCTGTTGATAGTGTATTAAATACAATTGCTCCAATTCCAACTTTTTTAGCAACCTCATCTTTATTTTCTAGATTAGCATTTTTTTCGCTTATAATTTCTTTTACTCTATCAATTGTTCCATTTAATAAATCTTCTATTTTTACAACATTTCCAAGTCTTGTTGACATTTTACCTGTTGGAAGATTTACCATCCCATAAGATACATGTTCAAGTCCTTTTGTGTATTTTTCATCAACCAAATATTTAGCAACTGCAAATATTTGCTTAAAGTAAAGATTTTGTTCATAAGCTACAACATATAAACATTTGTCAAAATCATAAGTTTTTGCTCTGTACATTACTGCGGCTAAATCTCTTGTTGCATATATTGATGATCCATTTGTTTTTTGAACTATACAAGGTGTTGATATTCCAACATCCTCTAAATCTACTATTTTAGCACCTTGTGAAATTGTAATTTTCCCTTTTTCTTCTAATTTTTTTACTACTTCATCTGTTTTATCAGCATAGAATGATTCACCATTATAAGAATCAAATTTAACATTTAAGATGTCATAAATTTTACTAAATTCTTTCATACTCAAATCTTTAAATTTTGTCCATAAATTAACACAATATTCATCTTTGTTTTCTAGTAATTTAAAGTTTTCTCTACATCTTTCTAATACTGCCTCGTCTTCTTTGCATAAATTATTTATTCTAACATACATATCCATCATTTTATTAATAGGATCATCTTCTAAGTCGTATTCATTTCCCCACATTTTGTAAGCTTCTATCATCTTTCCAAATTGTGTTCCATAATCACCCAAATGATCGATTCCTGTTGTATTATATCCTAAATATTTATATATTTTATATAAAGAATTTCCAATTAGTGTTGTTCTTAAATGACCAATATGAAATGGTTTCGCAATATTAGGAGCAGAATATTCAACAATTATATTTTTTCCTTCACCTATTTTTGACTTACCATATTCTTCATTTTCAGCAATTTCTTGTAATACTTCTTTAACTAAAGTGCTTTTATTTATAAAGAAATTTAAGTAACCACCAGCTACATCAACTTTTTCTATCTCTGATGTTAATTCAATTTTTTCTTTTATTTCATTTGCTATTACTGGAGGGGCTTTTCTTAGTTCTTTTGCAAGTCTAAAGCAAGGAAACGCATAATCTCCATTTTTATTATCTTTAGGTGTTTCTATGTATGTTTCTAATTCTTTTTCATCTAATTGTGTTGGTTTTGCAACTATTGTTGCAATTATTTTTTTGTAATTTATCACTTTAAACTTTCCTTTCTTTTCTTATAAATTTATCATACATCTTATAAATTCTTTCAAATCGTTTAAATGATTTTTAATAACATCTTCAACAATTTCTTCATCAATATTTTTATATTCATGTACAGCAATATTTCTAAATCCTATCATACCTTTCATATTATTGCACATTTCTTTTGTTATCATATTGTTTTGTTCTAATAAAATAAATGCTTCTTTATTAGTTTGAGGTAATCCTAATTTTCTTGTTGTTACTACATACATTGCTGTATCCATAACCATTTGGCATGCTCTTTGTAAATTTAAAACGATTGCATCCATTTTTTTATAGTCATCTAAATTTGTAGAATCATTATTATATTCTTCATTTATCCTATTTATACATTTCAAAGTTAAATTCATTTTCTGTATATAATATTTTACCATTAGCTAAAATTTCATATCTAAATGTGTCTCCAATTTCATCTAAGTCTATTAAATCTATATCATTATTTAATAAATCTGCAAGTTCATTTGAAATTTTATGAGTTTTTTTCTATATAATTCCAGCTATCTTTGCACATATCATCTAAACTTAATTCTGCTATCCATCCTAATTCTTCTCTAGCTTTTGTAGGATCTGCATAACATGTTGCAATATCACCAGCTCTACGAGGTGCAATTTTATATGGTACATCTTTTCCTGTTGCTTTTTCAAAAGCTTTAACCATATCTAAAACACTATATCCATGTCCTGTTCCAAGGTTGTAAATATATAATCCTTCTTGTTCTTTTTCTAATTTTTCTAAAGCTTTTATATGTCCTTTAGCTAAATCAACAACATGAATGTAATCCCTTACACCTGTTCCGTCTGGCGTATTATAGTCATTTCCAAATACAGATAATTCTTTTAAAGTCCCAGCTGCAACTCTTGCAACATAAGGCATTAAGTTATTTGGAATTCCTTTTGGTTCTTCTCCAATTAATCCACTTTCATGTGCTCCAACTGGATTGAAATATCTTAATATACATATATCCCACGTGTTATCTGATTTGTATGTATCTTTTAAAATTTGTTCAATATATAATTTTGTTGTACCATAAGGGTTTGTTGTTCCTCCAGTTGGTGTGTCTTCTGTTATTGGCATTTTTTCTGGTTCACCATAAACTGTTGCTGATGAACTAAATATAAATTTTTTACATCCATATTTTTTCATTGTATCTAATAATACAAGTGCACCTGATATATTATTTGTATAGTATTCTATTGGTTTTTGAACTGATTCACCAACTGCTTTGTATCCTGCAAAATTCATTACTGCTTCTATATCATTTTCTTCAAATACTTTTTCAAGTTTTTCTCTATCTAGATAATCCATTTCATAAAATTTAAAATCTTTTCCTGTTATTTCTTTTATAGCATCTAGCGCTTTTGGTTTACTATTTGAGAAGTTATCTATTATAACTATATCTCTTCCTTTTTTTAATAATTCTACAGCTGTGTGACTTCCTATAAATCCAGCTCCTCCTGGTAATAATATTGCCATGTTTATTCCTCCTTTATATTCATTTATCTTGCTCCCATTCCGGCCACCGCCGCCACCGGCCGCCGCCTCCTCCTGAGAAGCCTCCTCCTCTACCAGAGCCTCTTGATGATGAGTGTATTGCTATTTCTGATAAAGATGTAGAATATGCTTTATTAGCACAACTACTTATTTTTGATATTGTACTTGTATTTCCAATATTATAAACAAAATTATGTGTTGCAATTTTCATTATTGGATAATCTGAATTGTTCTGTTCTTCATCCCAATATTCTTTAACAAATACTTCTGGAAATTTAACTTTCATCTGGTTAATAACCTTGTCCGCAACTCCAAATGCAGTAGCAAAAACTAAATATTTTTCCCATAATATTATACTTTGAATTTCTTTTTCATTAATTAAAGAATAATCTTCCATATATCTTGCAAGCCCTTGCCATTGTTCTTGTTCTTCTGTTCCACTTTGAGTTAATATTGAAATTTTATTTTGCATCTTGCTTGCAAAATATTGTTTTAATATTAAGACACTTATCAATGGTGATAATACCAACATATTAATTAAAAATCCTAGTCTATGTCCTATGTTGAATGTTACAATATAAGTTCTATCTACAAAAGGTATAAAACCAATTACAAATGCTACAGATAGTAAATTTAAAATCCATAATATAATATTAAGTTTTGTTTTTGCATTTTTTGATTTTGTATATAATTTTAAATTTGCTTTATCTAGTAATTTAAGATTGTATAAATTTTCTCTACTTGAATTTATTAGTTCATTAATTACATCTGAATATTCATAATAATTTTTCTTTGCAAAATCATTTAGTTCATCTATTTCAAATTCACCCTCACTTGAAACTTTCATCAAAAGTTTGTATACATTTGCTTCATCTTCAGGTAAATCGATTTTCTTATTTAAAACTTTGATATAAATTTTATCTCCATCAATTCTTGTTTCTATATATCCTTTTAGGTTTAAATCTAAAATTGTTGCAGAAAACATATCAGATTGCTTAGAGCTTATCTCATCAAAATCATTTTTAAAATAGTACAAATATGTTGCCTCTGCTGGAGTTGAACTTTCTTTTCTTGGAATATCTCTAAAATATTTTAAATTATTATGTATTATTCCATCATCTTTTTTCTTACTAATTTTTTTATATTTGATTATATTTTTTATATTAAATATACATGCAATTAAACTTATAAAACCAAGAAATACATAAAACCCACTAGTTGAATTATTAGATTTTTCGGCGTTTTGTGTTTCTTCGTTAACTATATTTGATAAAAATTTATAATTGTATTTTTTACTTGAATCAACATCAAACATTTTGTCTGTTACAACTGTTCTAACTTCTAACATTTTTAAAGCTGATAAATTTTTAACTTCAAATTCAACTGTATTTTTTGATATTGGGTTTATTGTTCCATTTAATGGCCCGTGCCCCCATACTTTTAAATTATCAATATTTTTTACATTTTGAGGTAATTTTATTTTTCCTGTTACTTTTTTTACAGGTATTGCATTTTCTTCATTTAATAATTTCCAATATAATTCTTGGCAATCTTTATAATCTTTTATTACATTTGTTACTGTATAAGAAATTTGATACTTTTTATTTCCACTTTTATGTTCCATTCCCGTTCCCCAGGCAATTTCAAAATGTGTTGTATTAGTATCTAGAGCATAGTAGCAGTCATCTGTTACATTATACATATATTCATTAATTTTTTTAAATTCATTTCCTGTTTGTAGGTCTTTAACGGTTACATCTGTAATATTTCCAAATTTATTATTTTTCTCAAATGTTCTAAATAAAGTGTTTGCATGACTTATATTTATATCCCATGTTTCTATAATTTTCATACTTCCGTCTTTATTTAGAACAATGTCATAATCTAAATTATTCATTAATTGTTTTTCGCTTTTATCAACACTAATTAATCTTAACAGACAAAAAACAATTAATACTAGTGCCATTATTAGGCTTCTTTTTAAATATTTATTTTTTAATATTTTTTTCATCTAATTTCCTCTTGATATAGTCATCCCATCTTTTGTATCTTTGACTTCATATCCTTTTTCTTTAATTAAATCTCTTAATCTATCTGATTCTGCCCAATCTTTGTTTTGTCTTGCAACTTTTCTTTGTTCAACTAATTCCATTATTTCTTCTGGAATTTCTTCGTTGTTATTTTTTACTTTTGAAATTTCAATTCCAAGAACTGTATCAAATTTTTCAAGTAGTTTTGCAACTTCATTATTTTTCTTTTCAAATCTTGCTGCTTCCCAAACAAAGCTCATTGCAAGAGGCATATTTAAGTCATCATTTATTGCTTTGTGGAAATTTTCTTCAATTTGATTCAATTTTTCTAAATCAGAATCTGTTAATTCGTCTGTACCACTTTTGTGATTTTGATAACTATTACGTAATCTTTCTAATGATTTTGATGCTGCTTCTATACCTTCCCATGTAAAGTTTAGTTTGTTTCTGTAATGGCAAGAATAACTAAATAATTTGTATACAATAGGGTCATATCCTCTTTCTTTAATATCTTTTATTAGATAAACATTTCCTAGAGATTTTGACATTTTTCCGCCATTTATTAATAGATATTCACCATGCATCCAGTAATTTGCAGGAATTTTGCCACATTTTCCTTTGCTTTGAGCTATTTCATTTTCATGATGTGTTGGTATTAAATCTATTCCTCCTGTATGTATATCAAATTGTTCTCCTAAATATTTTTGTCCCATTGCTGAACATTCTATATGCCATCCTGGGTAACTTGGTCCCCAAGGACTATCCCATTTCATTAAATGATTTTCTGGTGCTTTTATCCACAACGCAAAATCGTGCGGATTTCTTTTTTCTGGGTCTACTTCAACTCTTGCACCAGCTTTTTGATTTTCAATATCCAAATTAGATAAAATTGGGTATTTATCTAATTTAGATATGTCAAAATATATCGCAGTTGATGTTTCGTATGCATATCCATTTTCAACTAATTTTTCAACATATTCAAGCATTTCTTTGATATGGTCTGTTGCTTTACATACTATCTCAGGTGTTTCTATATTCAATGCTTTTAAGTCATCAAAAAACAATTGTGTGTAATGACTTGCTATTTCTAAAGGTGTTTTATGTTCTTCTCTTGCTGATTTTAACATTTTGTCTTCACCTTCGTCTCCATCAGATACAAGGTGTCCTACATCTGTGATATTCATTGCATGCTTTATTTTATAATTGTTATAACGTAAAACTCTTCTTAGAACATCTTGAAATATGTTTGTTCTCATATTTCCAATTGTTGCATCCTTGTAAACTGTTGGTCCACATGAATATATTCTTATTTCCTTTTCATCTATAGGTTTAAATAAGTCTTTTTTTCTTGTTAATGTATTGTAAAAATATATATCCATACGTTTACATCCTCCTTTTAAATTTTATTGTACTTTGTTTACTGTAGTTTTTTTATCATTTTCTGTTGTTTTATTATCAGTAGATGTTGAATTTGTTTTATTTTCATCTACATTATTTGTTGTATTTTCTACTGTTTTATTTATTGTTTTATTTTCTGTCGTGTTAGTATTACCCGCTGGTTTTGTTTCAGGTTTTGTCTCTTCTTTTGGTTTTTCTTCCGTTTTTTTATGAACATCACATACATCTGTAATTTGTTCATTTGCTTTTTTAGCATTTGTTAATGGACTCCATAATTTTAATTGTTCTTTTGGAATCACTCCACCATAAGCCACATCTTTTACTTGGTCAGCTGGGCAATATTCATTAGCAACTTTTCCAGATGCCTGACATATTCTTTGTGTTCCATGTCCTTGACATTTTTCCGGTAAATTATCTGTTGTAAAAGTCTCCATATAAGTGTCTGTACATGTATTTGTAGCCAAACATCCTGTTATTTTACATACAGAAGTTTGAGTTAATCCGCCTGCAGGTTTATTAAAGTTTTTGTTTGCTAAACCTTTATGTACATCTTTCATTATTGATGACCATAATTGTCCTGCTGGGTTTCTTCCATCTACACTGTATGTTTTTCCGTTTTCATATTTTAATGGTTCTTGACCATTATCAAATCCAAACCAACATGCAGCTGTATAATATGGTGTCATTCCACATAACCATCTATCTACATAGCTGTCTGTTGAACCCGTTTTTGCGCATGTTTCCATTCCAGGAATTGCACAATATGTTGCTGTACCTCCAGCCTTTACTGGTTCTGAAACTATTGATCTTGTTAAATATGCATTTTGCTCTGAAATAACTTTTGTTTTATCTTGTTTTGCAGTTAATACTGTATTTCCAGATGCATCAACAACTTTTGTGTATAATATTGGTGTTGTATATACACCATCATTTGCAATTGAAGCATAAGCTCCAGCCATTTCCAATGGACTAACTCCATGTGTTAATCCACCAATTGATAATGGTAATGATTCATTTTCTAATGACGTTATTCCCATTTTTTGTAGATATTCCACTGCTTTTTTAGGTGTTAATTCTACCATTATTTTTACCATTGGTATGTTTTGTGATGTTTTAATACAACTTCTAATATTTATTAAGCCGTGTCCATTTCCGTCCCAATCTTTTGGTTCATATTTTCCGCCAAAATTTGTTAAAGAATCATCATATATTGTAGCAGGTGTAATTATTTTTTCTTGTAATCCAGGAGCTATATCAGCTATTGTTTTCATTGATGAACCAGTTTGTCTTACTGTTTGAGTTGCTCTGTTCCATCCCATTGTGTCCGAGCTTCCTAGTTCTCCACCAATTGCTACTACTTGTGTTGTTGCATTATCAATTATTACTATTGCAGCTTGAGTATGGTCATTTTTTAATGTACCATCTGCTTTTTTCTCTCTACCTTTTATTTGATATTTAGTTTTTGCAAATTCTTCTTCGACTCTTGCTTGTACTTTTGTATCTTGTGTTGAGTAAATTGTTAAACCGCTTCCATAAACATAATTTCTGGCTAATTCTTCTGAAATATTTTTTTCATCCATAATTTCTTTTATTACTTGTTTAACAACGGCATCTGTATGATATGAATAACTTGCATTGTTTCCAACGTTTCCTTTTGTAAATGTAAGACCTGCTTCAACTTTTGCAACTGCAGCATTGTATTCATCTTCATTTTCTATAAGGCCTTGAGATTTCATTTCATTTAAAACTGTTAGAGTTCTTGTCTTTATTAAATTTTTAACTTTTTCTTGATTTAGTGATTCATCATAAGGATTATATGAGTTTGGTGCATTATTTATTCCTGCTAAAAATGCACATTCGGCTAAATCAATATCTTTTGCACTTTTATTAAAATAATAATTTGAACCAAGTTCAACACCATGTAATTCATTTCCACCAACAAATATTATGTTTAAATATAACTCTAGAATTTGATCTTTTGAAATCATTCTTTCAACTTGTACAGCTTTTGTCCATTCTTTCATTTTTCTTGTTACTCCAGCTAAACCACTTCTAGCTTTGTCTTTTGTTATATTTTTAACTAACTGTTGAGTTATTGAACTTCCTCCACCTCTATCATTTCCAGTTAAAGCTCCTATAATTGCACCTGTTGTTCTTTTAACATCTACACCACTGTGTGTGTAAAATCTTTTATCTTCTATTGCTATGTATGCTTTTGGAAGATATGGAGACATTTCTGTTAATGAAACTGTTCTTCTTTTTTCGTCTGTACTTAAATTTGCTATTTCCTTTCCATCTTTATCTAATACTATTGTATTTGATGCTCCAACTGCCAGTTCCTCTTTTGTTATTTCAAATTCATCTCCAAATAACCCAAAGAACATTGCTGCTACAACCCCTGCACCAATTACACATAATAATAAAAATAATATTAATAGTATTTTTAATGCTAACATTAATTTTGGATGTTTCTTTTTATTCTTTAATTTTTTAACATTTTTTTCTTCTTTCATGTTTCTATTCTTTTTTGTTTTCTTGTTTGTTGTTTTTTTTGTTCCTTTTGAACGCTTGTTATTACTACTACTTGGCATTATTGTTACCTCCTTGCCAATATTTTACTTTTACAATACATATATTATATTATATTTTTGATAAAAATAAAAGCTTTTGAAGAAAAAAATATCATATTTCCGACCCACTATTCAAAATTAATTTTTTTATAATAACCTTATCATTTTTTATAGTTTTTCTCAACTCTTTAAATCCTTGTTTTCTATACAAAGAGGCTTCGTATAAATCTTTTAAATAATATGTTCCACATATTGCTCTGGTATTTTTATTATAATCTCTAAAATCAATTTCATAATCATAAATGTTTAAACCATTAAACCTTTTCTTGTTTATTTTAATTTTGTTTTTTAAATTTAAAATTATCGCATCTTCTTCGATATTATATTTATTAATTAACTCTGTTGGAAAATCAAAATTTACAGTTATCTTAGATTTTATTAAACTTTTCTTTTTATTGTTTGTAATTGTAGTAATTATTCCTTCTTGTTCAAGTTGTTCTTTTAATTTTTTGAATTTTTCAATATGATTAGTAACCACATTAACATTTTTATATTCTTTTGATAAAATTTTAATATTTTCAAATTCAATGTCGTTCAAGTCATTTATAAGTATTGATATACTTGTATTTTCTTTCTTTAATTGCATTTTTAAAATAGTATATTCTACAATATCTGTAAGTAAAATTTCTTTTAAAAATTTCCCATTTTGTATTTCAAAGTCATAAGAATTTAACAAATTTAAATATTTATTATTTATATTTTTACTTAATATTATTTTGTTGCTCTTTGAATATTTTTTTATAATTTTATTAGTTTTTTCTGCTAGTTTTTGAATTTGATTTTGATTTGTTTTTTCACATATTGGTATAATTAATGTATCATCTTGTAATTTTATTAAATTAAATGTTCTTTCAAACCAATTGGGCTTGTCATTATTTTCTATATAAAACATAAAAACACCTCATTACTTTTATTTAAGTATATGAGATGTTTTTCTATTTATGTTAAATTTTTATCTTTTCCAAATCTTTATACGCAGGGTCTAATATATTTTTTCCTTCATAATTAAATCGTGAACCATGACAAGGACAATCCCAAGTTTTATCAACATCATTCCATGATAATTGACATCCTAAATGTGTGCAAATTGGCTTTACTGCATATATTTTTCCATTGGCATCTTTATATATTCCAACCTTTTTACCATCAACTTCTACAATTGAGCCAGAGTTATTTTGTATCTCATCAAGATTCATATTTGCTCTCTTAAACTTATCCAATATCAATGAATTTGTTGATTGAACTATCATATTTTTCATTTCATCTTTATTTTTTATCGGCTTTACACGTGATGAATCAAATAAATAACTATATCTGTTAAATTTGCCACAAATTTTATCTGTTACAATATTTGCAGCAACATTTGAAGATGTCATTCCCCATTTTTTAAAGCCAGTTCCTACAAATACGTTTGGCATAAATGTTGAATATTCGCCTATATATGGTACTTTGTCTAATGATATGCAGTCTTCTGTATTCCATCTAAATAAAATTTCACAGTCCGGATAATATTTTTTTGCTATTTTTTCTAATTCACCATAGCTGTCTTCGTATGATGTTGGCTCACCTGATTTGTGCCCTGCTCCTCCAATTAATAATATTTCTTTATCTTGATATTTTGCAGTTCTAAATGACAATGGTGAATCATCTGTTGAAATGTACATTCCTTTAAATAGTTCTTTCTTGGGGTCTATTGCAATTACATATGATGTTGCCTGGTACATTTTTAAGAAGTAAAATCCAGGAAAATTTATAAATGGATAATGACTTGCCATTATTACGTATTTTGATTTTACATCTATTTTTTCTGAATAAGTTATATATTCAAGTTCTTCGTTTCCCTTTAAATTGTCGCCTTCCTTTGATTTTTTAACATCTAAAACTGTTGTATCTGTATATATTTGTCCACCATTTTTTGTTATAAAATCACATAATCCATTTATATATTTTAAAGGATGAAATTGTGCTTGGTTTTTAAAATAGCACGCTCCCTTTACTTCAAATGGAAGTTCCTGATATTTTAAATTAACACCTTCTTCTGTAGCAACATCATATTTAAGATTTTCTACATATTCACAATCAAACCCTAAATTTTTAACCGCTTCTGCCTCTTCTTTTATTTTTTCAACATCTTCAAATCTAGATGTATACACATAATTATTTTGATACTCAAAATCGCATTCAATGCTTTCTTCATCTATTATATCTTTTATATTTTTGATAGCCTTTTCATTTGCCTCCAAATAATCCTTTGCAAAACTTTTTCCGTATGATTCTGTTAAATATTTATAAAATAATCCATGTTGACTTGTTATTTTTGCTGTTGTATGCCCTGTTGTTTTATGCCCGACTTTGTCCTTTTCAAGTACAATTACTTTATAACCTTTTTTTGTTAGGTAGTATGCACATGTAAGTCCAAAAATTCCAGCTCCTACTATACATACATCAGCATTTAAAAAATCCCCTTTTGAGGGATTTTTTGTTTTTTGATTTTTTTCATCTACACTTGATATCCATAAAGATTTCATTTTTAACACCTCTATTTAAGGATACCCATTTTATTTAGTTCTATCCATTTGTCATCACTTAGTTATTGATTTAATCTTGTTTTTTAACTAAGCCATTACTTCTCCTCCATTTACATGAACAACAGCTCCTGTCATATATGATGAGTCGTCGCTTGCTAAAAACACATAAGTTGGTGCAAGTTCATATGGCATTGCTCCTCGTCCAAATGCTGCATCTGCACCTAATGTTGGAACTTTTTTTGCTACCCAACAATTAGGTTGTAACGGTGTCCAGAAAAATCCTGGTGCTATTGCATTTACTCTAATGTTTTTTAATGCTAAGTTTCTTGCAAGTGCCCTTGTGAATCCAACAATCGCACCTTTTGTAGTAACATAGTCTATTAATTGTGGATCACCTTTAAATGTTGTAACAGATGTCAAATTGATTATTGAACTTCCGCTTTTTAAGTATGGCACACATTCCCTTGTTAAATAGAACATTCCATAAATGTTTACTCTCATTGTCCAATCAAATTGCTCGTCACTTATATCTTCTATTTTATCTTGTTGATATTGAACACCTGCATTGTTTACTAAGACATCTATTTTGCCAAATGTCTCTAATGTTTTTGATACTACTGCTTTGCAAAATTCTTTTTGACTTAAATCTCCGCTTAATATTACGCATTTTGCTCCATATTTTTCTACTATTCTTTTAGTTTCTTTTGCATCTTCGTGTTCATTGTAATATGGTATTACTAGGTTTGCACCTTCTTTTGCGTATGCTACTGCTGCTGCTCTTCCTAAACCCGAATCTCCTCCTGTCAAAATTATAACTTTATCTTTTAATTTGTTACTTCCTTTGTAATTTGGATTGTCAAATATTGGTCTTGGTTCCATTATATTTTCTAACCCTACTACATAGTTTTGGTGTTGTGGTGGTGCTATTGGTATGTATGCAGAGTTTTTGTTTCCTCTCCTTTGTTCGTAATCGTATGTGTACGTATCTCTTCCAAATTTATATTCATTCATTATAAAAACCTCCATAATCATATGATATGATGGAGGTAATTTTTTGTGATTTTTATATTATTAAATTCATGGAGC
>CAZHCX010000006.1:0-19815 GCA_964531445.1 uncultured Clostridium sp.
AAATTTGAATCTTTTGCTTCAATACCATTATTATGGTCAAAATCGAAAATTTTATCTATTTTTGTAAAAGGACTATTACTATCATTAAAAGGATTACCTTGTGAATCAACTGCTTGATCTACCGTAATTTCGTCAAGTCCACTATCTTGAATAAAATCTTTCATATTAATTGAATCTATATAATAATTTACTGCATTCGAATCTTTAAATGGAAATTCTAAATCAGACTTTATAATAGATTTACCATTAATCACACTAAATATGTTTGAAGAATCTAAATAATACTTTGTTCCATTTATTTTTATGTAACTACATTCTTTAACATTTCCATCAAAACTTACATATTCTGTTAAAATTTTTTCTGGTTCAATTTGTATATTTTTATATAAAGCTTTTTCGTCTGATATTTTCGTTACATCACTTAATAAATAACCATATTTACTTATAACTTCATTATTAACAACGCCTTGTATATTTATATAGTTATCTAAAGAATATGTTATTACAACATCATAATTTCCTTTAGAACTACTTCCAACATATCTACAACTATAATATACATAAGGTTTTAAGCCATATAAACTGTTACCTCCATTAATATTGTATCGAGTTTTTGTTTCCTCATCCAAAGTATTGGTATATGGCGAATACATATAATATCCATCATACATTGTATATACAAGTGCAGGTACATAGTTTTGTAAAGTTTCTTTTGTATATCCAACTGTTGAAAAATTAGAAGCAAGTGCAGTAAAAAATGCATTTGATGATGCTTTTATATCACGAATTTTTGAATTTACTAATGATCCAGAATCACTATTAAATGAATTCAATTGATATGCTTTTAATGCATCATAAGTAGCACTATTTAATCTTGAATCATATCTTGCTTGTAAACTTAAAGTTTCAACTCTGTTTTGTGTATATGATGATAATACTAAAGAAATTGGTAAAATTAATATTATAAACATTATTGCTAAGCTTTGTATTTTCATCTTTATTTCCTTTCACTTTCGTATTATTTAAATAGCTTGTAATATCTTCTATTACAAGCCTCTTGTTTTATTTTCCAGTTGCTGTTACAATTCCACCATGTGATGCAGCTATTGTATATGTATCATTTCCTACTACAGTATAGAAGAAGTTTTTTAATTGTTGAGATAATGTTTTATTAGTATTTTTAACACTAACAGATATTATATCTCCTTCTTTCAATTTATATACTTTTGAAGTATTTAAAACATCCTCAATTTGAGATGTATAAACAGAATAGTATACATTTTCTCCTATTTTTTCTCTAGCTGTTTGTGTTGTTTTTTTACTAGGATTTTCATCTAATACTTTTACTTCCATTTCAATGTTATATGTATTTCCTGTTGCTCCAATGGATTCGGTAAACTTATTATACTTAGCTTCTGTTATCTTTCCAGTTGTTCTAACATCATCCACAAATTCTGTAGTTGCAGTTTCTACTGTTAATTGAGAAACATCATCTGTTCTATCAGACATTGTCATTAATGGAAATACAAACATCAAAACTGCTGCTAATGCAATTGCTATTACTGTTATTAATGTATCACTCATTTTATTTTCCTCCTAAATTAATCATATATCCATATTATAACATTTATTTACATATTTTTCAATATTTCTTCTTTATAATTTAGAACAAAATTAATTAAAACACTGATTCTGCGTCTCCATTTGCAAAAACAAGACCACTTTTTGTTGTATTAATTGTATAATTATTGTTGCCTACTATCTTAAATGTTAAATCTTTTAACTTTTGTCCTATTGTCTTATTTGTATTTCTAACTGTTACAGAAATTATATCTCCATTTCTTAAATTGAATTCTTTTTCTGTATTTAATCTATCTATTATTTGTGTTGTATATAAAGAATAATAAATATTTTCACCAATCTTTGTTGTGGTTGTTTGTAATGATTTTTTTCCTGGATTTTCATCTAAAATTTTAATTTCTATATCAACATCATATATATTTCCTGTAGATGTTAATTTTTCTATAAATTGATTATATTTTTCTAATGTTAATTTACCTGCTACTCTAATTTCATCAACAAAATTTGAGGTTAGTGTTTCTACATCTAACTGTGACATATCATCTACTCTTTGTGAAGTAACAATAACTGGAGTCACAAAAAGTAATATAACAGCTAACATTATTCCAACAACAGTTATAAATGTATCACTCAAAGTTTTAACCCCCTTTATTATTCGATTTTATATGTTATAATTCTTTTTTCCGTTTTATTAACATCTGGCATATCTTCACTATCATCTTGATAATAAACACCTAAAAACTCCGTAATTTTTTTGTTTTTTAATTGTTCATATAAAGATAAAGATTTATTACTAACTGTTATTCCAAACTTTTTATTAAAATCTGCTTCATTTGTTTTGTAGTTATGATATAAAATTCCACATAAAAATTCAGATTTTTGATCATTGTTTGCAAGTCTTACATTCTCATAAGGTGTATTTATATTAGATTCTAAATCTAGTGAATATTTTTCTATAATATTTCCATCATTTTGTTTAATTGTGTAAATTGGAGAACTTAATCCTTTAAATACTATTTTATAGTTTTCTGTATAAGCTCTTATTATTGATGGTATAACTGTTTCTAGTCCAACTTGTCTTTCTGTTCCTGATGCCTCATAATAATATTTACCATCTATATATACTGTTTCTCTATCTCTATAGTCCAATATTGTATCCGCTGTAACCCTTACATTTGTAAAAGAAAAAATAATAACGGAAACAGCTATTACAAATAGTAGTATTGAACCTGCAATTTTAATTGCTTCTGACGCATTTTCCATTATTATTCCTCCTTATTATTAAATTTATTTATTTTGTAGTAATTGTTATTGTTTTAATATATCCTGTTTTAGTATCAGGTGCTCCACATTCCACTTTATATCTTTTTGCAGTATTGATTCCAGATGTTGTAGTTGTAGCTTTTCCGTCAACTGTAACTGTAACACTTCTTCCTGTTCCTTCAGAAGAATCACTTGCATTGCTTGCATTTGCTTCTTGAATTAATGATTTAACTTCTGAACCTTTTACAGAATCACCTTCGTATTTAGTAAATTGGCTGTTATATGTAGAGATTTCAGCCTTAGACATTCCGCTGTTACCTATAGTATCTTGTGCTTGTCCAAATATCATAATTCCTAAAGAAATTAATAATATTGATAATAATATAGCTCCTGCTATAATTAATGCTTTTGATGCATTTTCCATGTTTTTTTCCTCCTTTTTTTTTTTTATATTTTATACTAATTTTTCATTAGTAACCCTAATAACTAAATTAAGTTGTTATTTGTTCAAATAACATATATTTAACTTTTTTTGTAACTTGATGATATTCTATTTTAGTACATTTAAATTTAATATTTCCATAATATTTTATAAAATTTTGAATACCATTTTTATAAAACATTTCCATCTTATATGTTGAATCATCATCTTTCATTTTTATTTCTATATTTATCGAATTTTTATCATTATTTAAATAAATACCTTTATTATTTTTTTGAACTGAATTTTTTTCATTATTATCAACAGCTCTGTTTATTAAAGTTGAAACATCAGTACCATATAATTCTTTATTTAAATAATTTTCAAATTCAAGATTTGATATTTTTGCTACGTTATAATTTGCTTTATAGTTAATAAATATATAAGAAATGATGCAAATTATAATAATACTAACTGCAAAAAATATTATAAATTTTTTCATTTTTAATCCTTCATTATTATACTAATTAATACTATTTTTTTCAACAATTTTTTTAAATTTTTGTAAAAATAACTGTCTTTACTCTTCCATTATCGTGATACTCTTTAACAGAGCATTTATACTGAGGTAACGGTGTTGTGTTTTGTTCTTTTTTTATTAAATTTTTAAATTCATCTGAAGAACAATTTTGAATTTCTTTGTTTCCAACCTTTACAATAACTTTGTAATAGTTTTGATTATCATAATAATTATTATTTTCACGTGCAAATCCTGCAACAGAAACAATATCGTAAATTGTTAATCCCTCTTTACCTTCATAAGAAGTAAAATTTGCATTAAATTCAACTAACTGCTGGTCAGTTACTCTTCGATTTATTTCTGAAGAAGTTTGTCCAAAATCTGTAATTAAAAAAATCGCTAAAGACAGTATCAGAACCCCAATTAATACTCCAGCTGCCATAATTAGTGCATTTGATGCGTTTTCCATAATTCACCTCTATTTAACAAATTCAAAATACATATTTTTAATCTGTTCACCATCATATTCTATTTTAGTATTTTTAAATGTTGAACCTTTAAATTCTGAATATTCTCTATATTTTTCTATTTCACTCAAAGTGATAGGAATATCTTTACCTGTAATCTGTTCAATGGTTTTTTCACCACTTGCTATAGAATCATAATTTGCAGATAACCTATTCATAACTTTTATACTAAATTTATTATCATATTCCATATATTTAGAAATCAAATATAAAAATCCACTTGAATTTTCTATAGTATATGAATCATTTGTAAATATAACAGGATTACCTCCTAATTTATAAGCAAAACTTCCAGATTTATTTTTATTACCAAAATTTAAAATAAGTTTAATTTTTTTATCATAATTTATAGAATTTTGCATTCCTGATTTACTATTAAAATTAACAATTTTATTTGCTAAAGATATTATATCAGTTCCTTGGATGTTATCATAAGTAAATACCATAAATTCTTTATTAAAATCAGCTACTTGTGATACTTTTTCAGTATTTGATTTGCCTTTTTCATAATCGCCAATTTGATTAAACATTAATACTAATGCACTTATAACAAGCAGAGCAATTAAAATTCCACCTGCCATAAGTAAAAATTTCGAAGCATTTTCCATATTGTATTATATCCTTTCCTATAATTATTTTAGAATGCTGTTGTAGATAAATGTTCAAACGTACTTGACATTGCTGTAAGTCCAATAAATACCAATGGTATAATTAAGTATCCTACAAACAAACTAATCATTGGTGCAAATCCAATCACTTTACCAATTAAACCTTTTCTAGAAATTAATCTTTCATTTGACTCTTTTCTCTTATCCCTATAATATTCTCTTTCTGAATCAAGTTCATCAAATGCATCCCTAATTGGAATTTTTTCCACAGCTGCCTGCATGCTTTCAACAATTCTTACCATAGGCATATAAGCAATATCATTTTTTAGCTCTTCTAATGATTCCCATGCACCAGCTTCATAGTTATTAACACATCTTGTAATTTGACTTTTAAATATATTTGAATATCTTTCAAGCCATTCCAAAATAATTTCAACATTAACTCTTTCTATTCTCATTAACATTAATATAATTGTTTGGAACTGCATTACTTCGTCTTCCATTTCAAGTTGTCTCATTTTTACTTGGAACATTAAGATCCAAATTTGAGACATGTATCCTATTATAGCAAATACAAATGCTAATAATAGTTCAAACCATTGGAATGATTCACTATTTATAACTTGTAATTTTTTATAAATTCTCTCTGATGCATTTTTTATTTCTTTTTCATCAGAATCTTTATAATATTTTGAATTTGTAACAGCTCTTTTAATATCGTCCTGCGTTGTTTTTACTTTTCCCCTGAACATATCTAAGAATTCATTATCTTGTTTTGTAAGTTCCATTGCTTTTCTTTCATCTTTTGCTGACATACTTACAAGATTATAATCAGTTGTAGGTTGAGTATATTCATAATCAATTGCAATTTTATGCAAATATCCAAATATAAAAATTGAAGATATAAAAGTAATAATAGCAATTGTAATTCTATTTACATACACCCATTCCATTTTTAAAGGTGATGCAGACTCTTTTAATAAATCTTTTACTTTTTTATGTTCTTTTGTTCCATTTTTTGGCAAGAACAAATCTATAATTTTTTTACAAATTTTATTTTTATAAACTTTAGCCTGCCAAGGATTTTCAGTGTTTTTTGTATTCATATTTACTGAACCATTATCTTTTAATTTTCTAACTAAAATATAAGATACAAATGTTATAAGTAATATTAATATTTGCACAATCATTCCAGATTTACCATAGTACCAATTTCTAACAAATGAGAAATTTGAAACTGCCCAATTTTTAATTGGTTCAAGTAGCATAACTGGTGCTATAGATATAAATGATAAACTTCTAAACACATAGTTTAATTTATCTCTTTTTAAAATTTCAATTTGCATTTCTTGTGTTATATTATCAACATTTTTTAAATATAATGATGCTCCGTCTACTTTTCTATCACCAAACTCCTTTGTCAAATAAGAAAGTCCAGCAAATTCTTTTAAGAAATTATTTGGAGCAACATCATAATATTTTTCAAGTTCAGTTTCTGGATCATCAGATGTTAAAATTTCATATATTTTTTCACCTTGTCTAGAAACTTCTTTTTCATCATCTTGTGATACTTGATAAATTGCTTCTTCAACCATGTTATATTCATGATAAGCATGTCTTATTTCTGAAAAGAAGTCTAATTGTTGTGTTAACAATGCATCATCTTTTTTATCTACTGAACCTTCAATTAAGATATCAACCATAAATAATTCAAATATTAATAATATAAACATTAGTAAAAAGTTGTTTTTTGCTACTAATATTGTTATGATTACTACTGGAATTAAAATGGCAAGTGCCCTAGTTATAATTTTTGCAGAGTCTCTTCTTGTTGCATATTCATCATCAATATTAAGTACTTCTAGTCTTCTTCTTATTTTTAATATATATCTTTTTATAAAAGGTATTCTAGTAAAAATTATATATAATCTTTGATACAAAATTTCCATTGAAAAGCTACTAGTTTTTGTACCTTGTTGTAATTTCTGTATCTTTTTATACTCAGATTTTTGCATTTTTTTGTTTAATATAAAATATGCTATTAATATTAATGCAAACAATGCAACTGAAACTCCCATAATTATATATATTACTTGATTTGACACTTGCTATCACCTCCATTTTTTATACATTTTCTGCTTTAGGTTTTCTACCTCTTCTTTTTGGTTGTTCTTCTACATCTGCTGAAACTTTAACTGTTTCTTTTGCTTTTTTCCAATGTCTTTCGATAAATCTTTCAAATCCCTCTACATCTGTTTCATCCATATTGTCTCTCATCCCTCTTAAGTTTTCTTCAGTTATTGGGTTTGTAATTATATATTCACCATCAACATATTCTAATATATTTCTGTATGTATATAATTGTTTATCTGTTACTTTTTCGAAATAATGTGTTGCATTATCAAAAAATTTATCAAATTTTCCTTCAAGTGTTTTTTCTTTTCTATGATCAAATGTATACTCATTTTTATCTTCAATTGGAATACATTCTGTTATTCTTTCTACAAATCTTTTTCCTCTAAAATCTTTTGATAAGTGAATATCAAAATTTAAAACTTGTACAACTTGCTCTTCTGCTGTTTTTTCATTTTTGAATACTCCAGTTCTAAGCATTGAGTTTCTTAATGCTGTAACTAAGTTAGGAAATGTTTTTGCGTGGTGAGTAAATAATGTAAATTTAGATGCAACCTGTGCTGCTTGTATCATCCAAGATGCTACGGGGTCTGTTGCAACCTCACCTATGATGTTAACAGAACCATCTGTTTTCTTTTGAACATCTAGCCCCTCTTGTCCAGATATTGTGTCTGTTTCTCTAAATGTTAAAATATTTCTTGTTGGATATATTTTTCTTAAGTGTAACTCGAAAGCAGTTTCTTGAACACGAATGTTCATTGTTTCGTATATATTTTCAATCATACCCATAAGCATTGTTGTTTTACCACAACCTTGCTCACCAGTAATTGATATAATTCTTGCACCTTTTACTAGGTATTTTAATAATTCAATTGATTCATCACATCCAGGTTCACCTTTAAACCATTGCTCTAATGTTGAACGTTTTACGTCGAACTTTCTTACAAAGAACGCCCATGTTTCAGAGAAACTTGGTCTTACAACAACTACACGAGAACCATCTTTCATTTCGTTAATTTTATATCCGTTTGTATCAGATAATTGTCCTGGGTTATTGTATTTATAAATATTTTGACATACTCTTTTTAGTTCTGATTCTGTTCCAAAGCTTAAAAATGCTAAACGTATTGATTTACCTTGGAAGAAAATCCAAATACTATCACATGCTCTTGGAACTTTATGTTCAGAAACTTGTGTTAAGTAGTCTGAATCTGAAGTTTGTGCTACTTGGCTTAAAAAGCTTTCTGGTAAACCAGATACACCACCAGATACACCATCAATGTTCATATCTCTGACTTCATCAATGCTACTATATCCTTTGTAATATTGATAAATCCTTTGAACTACTACTGATAATTTATCTGCAAAGCTTAATTCTAGGTTTTCTTCTTCAAATATGCTTTCAATTTCTTGAGCAGTAATTACATAAGAAGGTTTTGTTTCTCCTTCTATATATTTTAATTCTGCTAAATTATATTTTTTTATAATTTCTGTTAAAGCTTCATATCCGAAGTCTTTTTTATACATATAAATCAAAATATCAAATTTGTCTTGTGGTGTTAATAATGAAGGAATATCAAATGGAATTGATCTTGAGATATTTGTTTCATTAACTCCATATTCTTTAGAAAGTAAGTCAAATATCAATTCTTTTACATACTTTTTATCATTAACATCACCATATGTACAGCCTTTTAAAGCTTTCTTTAATTCATATTTTTTATTTTTTCTTCTTTTTAATTCTTCCTCAGAAAGACCTATATCATATAAGTTAACTTTTGTTATTTCATCTAGTCTTCTTTTAACAAATTCTTGCATTTTTTCTAATGTATAAGTTTTGTCATCAACATCTATAACATTTTCTGTTGGTGCTTCACGTTTATTCTTTAAAAAGTAATATATTCCTGAACCTGCTGCAACTAAAACAACTAAAGTTAATAAGATATTTGTTATAGTCATGATATTCTCCCTTCATTTATTATATTTTTTACATTCTTATTTGTAATTCTTGAAGCCTATAAACTATATTATCAGAAGCTCTTTTAACTTCTTGAATAAAAATTGCATTCCTATCATCTGCATCAATAGTTCTTTTTAGACTTAAGAAAAAATCTGGTACCTTTGCTTCGTTTGTTGCTTCAAAAAATAATGTGTTATAAGGCACTGTTAAAACTTGATTTTTTTCTTCTAAAAATCTTGTTATGTTTTTAGAATTATACTTTGAATATTTATCGTATCTTCCTATTAAAACAAGATATTTTGCAGATTTTAGCAAATTATTTTTTTCTTTGTTTTCTTTTAATTCTTTCAAACTGTTATAATTTTGACTTGAATTTACAATTACAAGATCAGACCTATCCATTATCTGTTCTCTTATTTCTTCATCTATATTGTTATCTAAATCAACAAAAACTCTGTCATAATACATGTTTGCAACACTGATTAACTCTAAGTACTCTTGTTGTAGTTCTTTTTTATCAATAACATTTTGTGTATTAGTTCCCAAAAGCACTTCTAGTCTGTCTTTAAAAACAACTTTAGTATAATTAGTTACCATTTCCGGTGTTAGTTTGTTGCTTCTAGTCATTCTAACAATTCCTTCTATTCCGCTTTCAGAAGTCATTCCTATATCACTGTTTGTAAATAAACCAAATCTTGTTTTCCTAGCTTTTTCATCTTCAAAATAACAAGATTTTAATTTTCCTTCTCTGTTTGTTGTAGATATAATTAGAATTTTTGTATTATATTCTATAGCCATATGTGTTGCGATTGCAACTAATGACATTGTTTTACCTGTTTCTTCATTTTTATTATTAACAAATGTAATAACTGACATTGTTATATTCCTCTTTCTATAGATTTTATAATTTTTCTAATACCAGAATCATTTTTTTGTTCTAATATCTGTTGTGTTATAAATCCTATATTATCTTTATATTGAGCACTTAGCTTTTTTAATTTTATTTTTTGAACTCTTTGATTTTCAGCAATAACACTTAAGTCTCCATTTTCAATAGGAAAATATATTTTTTCATCATCCCATTTTATTTTACAATCCTCAGAAAGATAATTTAAATAGTCATCTTCTTCCTTTAAAACCTCTCTTGTAAATAAAATTTTTGTTAAATTTACCTCAATGTTAGAGCCTCTGATTATTTCAACACCTTTTTTTAATGAATACACATCAAATGATGTTACAAAATAATTTTTAAAAGACTCCTGTAATTCAAACTTTTCAATTCCTTCTGTTTTATCAGTATCAATTAGTATAAAATCATAGTCCAATTTACTTGTTCCAATATATCTTTTTATATCTTCTAAACTTTGAAAACCAATTGCCACATCTATATCTTCATAAGAAGTTATATATGACACAGTAGGACTAATTGATGGTACAATATATCTTGCTTTTTGATTTACAGTAGAATCAACTATAAGTATTTTATAATTCATTGTTGTTAATATTTTTGATATATTAAGTAACATATCAGTTTTGTCATAAACACCTATAAAGCCTATCCTTTTCATATAAAACTCCTTTCTTTTGTATTATTCTGCAGTATCAGCTCCCAAAGATTGCAAATATGATTTTCTGTTTTCTTTAGAATTAGAAATACTTTCATCAACTTTAGTTTTTAAGTTTTCTTCTCCCTCTTGATTTCCATTAATTGATGGATTAATATTATCTGCTCTTACTCTTTGATAATTTTCATTAAATCTTCTAACTAATGTTGCTTTTGCTTGTTCAACAATATTTGGGTTATTGTTTATTAATTGCATTACTTCTGCTGATGGTATATAAGTTGGTGTTGCTGCAGTTTGAATTCCTGCCTCTGTATATGTTGTTGCATATAATTTTGCACCTGGTAATCTAAAAGCATCAACAATAGCATTATTCATTGCAATAATTTCACCTTCAGTCAATCTCATCCATACTGTATCTTCTGAATCAACACCATTTACTTGTGGTATTTCCACTTGTTTTTTAGAAACAACAATATAATCTTGTCCAGAAGCTAATGCAAGTCTAACATCAACATATTCTCCTGTTTGTAATTGAGTTGGCAAAACTAAAACATTGTATTCTTGTTTTCTTAAATCATCTGTAGTTTTTTCATTTGATTTAGAAATAGAATCTATTGTTAAAACAGAATTTTTATTCATATCTATTTTTGCTACAATTGGATCTTGAGCAAGTTCTATATATTCCTTGTTTCCACTTTTCTCTATGTAGTAACTTCCTGTTTCATCTTCTGTTTTTATTTCATATTTTGTTCCATTTTTTGATATATATAAAGTTGCAACATTGTTCTTGTATTCAGTTGTTACTTCATTTCCCTCTTTATCTGATAACGCATAATCATCTAAAATAGTCAAATCACCTATTGCATTACTTGGTACTAATGTCTTACTTGTAACTTGCTGTGTTAACATATTATTTGTAATTACTTGTCCAGATATAACGTCTTGAGATAATACCCAAACTTTAACACTGTTAGCTTGTTCTGTTGCCTCTTTTTCTTTATAATTTTTTAATTGTAATATCAAAAGCGCTATTACTATAGCTGCTAAAACTAACGTAGTTAGAACTCCTAATAAAAATGAATTTCTTGCTTTTCTTTGCATTGGATTTGTTGCCATAGCAAATTCCTCCTTATTTTTAAAATTTTTCTCTATATTATTTTACATCAAAAAAATAGTTAAATCAATAAATTAATTATGTGTAATACAAAGTTAATATTTTTGTAATATTTTTGTAATATTTTTGTAGTATTTAATTTTTTCACCTAAATTTATATTTAAAGTTTTATTATTTTAACAATACTTTTCTAACGCTATTTTTACACCATCTTCATCATTACTGCCTGTAATAAAATCAGCAATTTCTTTAATTACAGGAGTACTTTGTCCCATTGCAATTCCAACTCCTGAATTTTCAATCATTAGCTTATCATTTATATTATCTCCGTATTGCAATAATCTCTTCTTTTTCTACATTTAATTGTTTAGCTAAATAATCTAAAGCTGTCCATTTATCAACATCTTTTAAAGAAATTTCTGTGTAATAATATTCGACACTAAACTCCTCTGTCCCTTGTCTTATTGTTTTTCTTGACATATGCCCAACATCTAAAACATCAATGTTTTGAATTTCTCTCAATTTTCTTATTATTGAATTAAAAATTGTTTTACTTTCATCACAAACAGTAACTTTCAAAAACTTATCATTTTCTGAATGTTTTATATATTTTCTCATATCATCAACAATTGTAATATTGGTTTTCTTTGTTTCTTCTTTTTTCAAGTTTTCTTTATGATAATACAAAACATTGTATTCTAATTTCTTTGCTAAAATTGTTGTTTCTGTATATATATTGTAAGAAATACTATTATTTTCACATATATCAATTATTTCAAGAATTTTTTGCTTGTCCAAAAATCTTTCATAAACTACTTCATCTTTTTTTATATCATAAATTAAAGATCCGTTTCCAGCAATAAAATAATTTTCCGAACCAATCTCCTTTGCTATTGTTTTTATAGAATCAATTGGTCTACCTGATGCAATTATTACATCTGTCCCCTTTTCAATCGTATTCTTTATTGCTTGTTTTGTGTCATCTGTTACAATACCATATCTATTAAGCATTGTTCCATCTAAATCTACTGCTACTAATTTATACATTTTTACGCCTTCCTTTTGTTATATTTTTATCATATATATTTATTTTGTATTTGAATTTAATTAATAAATTTATATTTTTGCATAATAAATAGCAAACTTAAATCTGTTTGCTACTTAACTCAATCAATAAATCCATATTATCATCCTTTGCTGCCTTATTCTTCCTAATTGCACCACATTTTTTACATTTAAACACAATAACATACCCCTTTTTACTATCAGGTTGCATGCTAACTGGTTCTAAATCTCCTTGACACTGTTCAGCCCTATCTCCTGGGTTTTTATCAACATGTTTTGAATGTAAACAGTACGGACAGTGATTTCTACAAGAATACCCCAGTTTAGGTACTTTCTTACCACAATTTTCGCATATAAATTCTTCATCTATTTCTGTAAATCTACTATTTTTTAACATAACTACTCCTTTTAGGGATTAGGGGACGTTCCTTAAAATCCTTTTTCCAGGGATTGGGGGACAGTCCTTAGTTTTAGTTTTCAAGGAGTGTCCCTCGTTCCCTCCAAACAGGGATTTTAAGGAACGTCCCCTAATCCCGGTTAGTGCAAATCAAAAGTTCCGCCACCTAAAAATTCTTTTAACAGTGAATTGTCGGGTACATAATCTCTTGGTATTTCTCTAAAATATTTTAAAATATTTATTAATCTTTGTGCTTCTGCATATTCTTTGTCATCTTGTTTTATTTCTTTTAATAATGGCATTGCTATTGGTTTTAAAGCATTTAATTCATAAATCAATGATGTATTAAATATTTTATCTGCTTCTTCTTGGAATGGGAATATATTTTTTTCTTCCCCTTCTGTTACTTTATGCCATGTATTAAGTGTGTGTATTGCAGAATAACTTCTAAATTGATGGTCTCTAACGATTCTTCTTATTAATCTTGTGTCTGTTGTTGATATTCTATTATATCTATCCATATTTAATACTGTTAAAGCACTAATATATACTTTAAATTTTCTGTCTTTTGAAATTTGACTGGTTAATTTATCATTTAAACAATGAATTCCTTCAATTACAAGAATTTCATCATCTGCTAATTTCATTTTTTTACCATTGTATTTTTTTGTTCCAACTGCAAAGTCAAATTCTGGCATTTCAACTTCTTCACCATTTAACAATTTTATAAGATGTTCATTAAATAATTTTGTATCAATTGCTTCTATACATTCAAAATCATATTCTCCGTTTGCATCTCTTGGTGTATCCTGTCTTTCTACAAAATAATTATCTACAGATATTGTTACTGGTTTTAAACCATTTAATCTCAATTGAATTCCAAGTCTTTGTGCAAATGTTGTTTTTCCTGATGATGATGGCCCTGCAATTAATACCATTTTAACATTTTTTCTTTTTGCAATTTCATCAGCTATATTTGCAATTTTCTTTTCATGTAACGCTTCTGCAAGCATAATTATATCTTTTATTCTGTTTTCTTCAATTGCTTTATTTAGTTTATAAACTGTTAATACATCCAATACTGAATGAATTTTTTCAAATTCTTCTAATGCCCAAGCTAATTTTTTTGTTCTTTTATCTTCTGGCATTTTATTTGGTGCTTTAGAACTTGGATATCTTATTAAAAATCCATCATCATATTTTACTATGTCAAATAGTTTTATTACACCTGTTCTATTTGCAAGTGTTCCATAGCAATAATTATAATATTTTTCGCAATAATACATATAAATTTTTTTATTTTCTTCAAAGTCGAATTGTAATCTTCCTTTTGATGCATTAGTCTCTTTGTAAAATTCTTCCGCTTCTTGTCTAGTCATTTCAACTTTTTTGATTTTCAAATCTTTATCTATTATTCTTTGCATTTTTTCTTTTAATCTATTTATAAATTCTTCTGTTATTTCTACTTTATCGCATTTACAGTACATTGCATTTCCAAGTTGATATTCTACCATCAATTTTTCTTTTGGATGTATACTTTCAAATGCTTTTCCCATTATATATACAAGTGTTCTTACATATACTTTCATTCCTTCTTTTGATGATGTATCTATTAATTCTATTTTTGCACCATCTTCAACTTCAGTTTCTAAGTTTTGATACATATTGTTATATGTACATGCAACTACTTGATTTGGATTATTTTCTATTTCTTCTTTTAAAGCTTCACTTACTTTTAAATTTTTTTCTATTTCTTTTGTTTTTCCGTTATATTTTATTTTCATGTTATTCCTCCTTGGTTTTCCTTATATATTATTTATTATTTTATTAAGATTGTCAATAACTTATTACCTATTTTTTATTAAAAAAACCAAAGTCTTACTCTAAATTGAAAAAGAAAAAACTGCCAAAAAGGTTTTAAACCTAATTGACAGTTTGTTTTTATACTTTACTTATTTTTCCATCTTTAACAGTAAATTTTGTAACAGTATTTTTATTTAAATTTCCATCTAAAATTTCTTCTGCAAGTGAATCTTCAACCAAATTCTGAATTGTTCTTCTTAAAGGTCTTGCACCAAAGTTTTTATCAATTCCCTCTTTTGCAATTAATTCTTTTACTTCTGGTTGTAATTCAATTTGATATTTTTGTTCTTTTAATCTATTTACAACTTCTTTAAGCATAATATCAATTATCTGACTAATTTCATTGTCATTTAATTTATGGAAAACAATAATCTCATCAATACGATTTATAAATTCTGGTCTTAAATCTTTCTTCAATTCTGACATTACTTCTTTTTTTGTTTCCTCGTATTCTTTTTGATTTTCATCTTTACTTGTTTTTTCATCTGAATTGTTCAAGCCTATTCCAGTAAATCCTAATGTTTTCTTATCTGTTATTAATCTAGCCCCTAAGTTTGATGTCATAATTATAACTGTATTTTTAAAGTTAACCGTTCTTCCTTGGCTATCTGTTAATCTCCCGTCTTCTAATATTTGTAATAACATGTTCATAACATCTGGATGTGCTTTTTCTATTTCATCAAATAATATTACAGAATATGGTTTTCTCCTAATTTTTTCTGTTAATTGTCCTCCTTCGTCAAATCCAACATATCCTGGAGGTGACCCTATCAATTTAGAAACTGAATGTGGTTCCATAAATTCTGACATATCAACTCTTATCATTGAATTTTCGTCTCCGAATAATACTTCTGCTAATGCTTTTGAAAGTTCAGTTTTACCAACACCTGTTGGTCCCAAGAATAAGAATGAACCTATTGGTCTTTTTGGATCTTTTAACCCAACTCTTCCTCTTCTTATTGCTTTTGATACAGCTTCTACAGCTTCATTTTGGCCTATTACTCTTTTATGCAACTCTTTTTCCAAGTTTTTTAATTTTGTGTTTTCATCCTCAGTTATTTTCTTTGCAGGAATACCTGTCCAATTTGCAATAACCTCTGCAATATTTTCTTCTGTTATTGTAACAATTGATTTAGTATTTTCCTTTTTCCATTCATCTTGTTCTTTTTTAAGTTCATCTTTTAATTTTCTTTCTTTATCTCTTAGTTTTGCAGCTTTTTCAAATTTTTGATTAATTACTGCTTCTTCTTTTTCACTTTTTGTTTTATCAATTTCTTCTTGTTTTTGTTTAAATTCTTCTGGTTCAACATAAGTTTTTAATCTAGCTTTTGATGATGCTTCATCTATTAAATCAATTGCTTTGTCTGGTAAAAATCTATCATTTACATATCTTGTTGAAAGCTTAACCGCAGCCTCTATTGCTTCATCAGAAATTTTAACATTATGATGTGCTTCGTATTTATCTCTAATTCCTTTTAAAATTAAAACAGTATCTTTTTCTGACGGTTCATTTACTGTAACCGGACTAAATCTTCTTTCCAAAGCAGAATCTTTTTCAATAAATTTTCTATATTCATTTAGTGTAGTTGCACCAACTAATTGAATCTCTCCTCTTGCCAATAATGGTTTTAAAATATTGGCTGCATCAATTGCTCCTTCTGCTGCACCAGCACCAACAATTGTATGAATTTCATCTATAAATAAGATAATATCTCCTGCCTTTTTGACTTCATTCAAAGCTTTTTTGATTCTTTCTTCAAAATCACCTCTATATTTTGCACCTGCCACCATTCCTGATATATCAAGTGTTACAACTCTTTTATCTTTTAGAATTTCTGGAACATCTCCTGTTACTATCTTTTCGGCCAAACCTTCTACTGCTGCTGTTTTACCAACACCAGGTTCTCCAATTAAACAAGGATTATTTTTTGTTCTTCTAGACAAAATTTCTATAACTCTTTCTATTTCGTCTTTTCTTCCAATTACAGGATCTAATTTTCCCTCCTCTGCCTTTTTCGTCAAATCTTCTCCAAATTGATTTAACGTAGGTGTAGAATTATAGCTTCCTTTACCTCTTTTGCTTTTAGAACTTTTTGTTTCAGAAGATTCATTGTCAAGATTTTCCCCTTCGTTAATTGTTTTTATAATTTCATTATATATTTTAGGAATATTTGCATTTAAATCTAATAGAATTTTTGCAGCTATGCAATCACCTTCTCTTAAAATTCCAATTAAGATATGTTCTGTTCCTATATAATTGAACATAGTTTTTCGTGCTTCAATAAAAGATGTTTCTATTACTCTTTTTGATCTTGGTGTAAAATCAACAATATTATCCAATGGTCTATCTCTACCAATTAGTTCTTCAATTTTAGATAAAATATCTTCTGCTGTAATATCTTGATTTTCTAGTACTTTTGATGCAATTCCATCTTGTTCTTGTGCTAAACCGTATAAAATATGTTCAGTTCCAATGTATTTATGTCCTAAATCCATTGCTATTTCACTAGCAATACTTATTGTTTTATCAGCACTATTTGTAAATTTATATTCCATATTATCACCTTACCTTTCATTTATAATTTGTTTTATAACTTCTGCTCTTTTTATTCCTAAGTCTAATTTTTCACATTTTTCTCCTATAAATTTTTGCATATTTGCAGGTTTTGTATATAAAATTAATTTTTGAATTTTACTATCATTTAGTTCTTTTAAAATTCCTAAATCAACTCCCATTTTTACATTAGAAATTAATTTTTTAGTTTCTACCAAAGATATTTTTCTACAATTACACAATAATCCATAACTTCTATAAATTAAATCTTCTAGTTCTATTGAATTATTAGCCAAATACTTTCTTGCCTTTCTTTCTTGTTCAATTAATTTATTTGTAACAATTTTAATATTTTCTATTATTTCTTGTTCAGTTACACCTATTGTTATTTTGTTTGATATTTCATAAATGTTTTGTGCATTTTGATTGTCTTGTCCATATTCTCCAAAAATATTTATTCCAAAATTGTTTATATTATAAAAAACTTTATCTATATTTTTTGTTTTTTCAAGCGCTGGTAAATGAACAGAAACTGATGCTCTTAAACCTGTTCCACAATTTGTAGGTGAAGCTGTTAAATAACCATATTTTTTATTTTTTGCAAAATTATAAACTTCATCCAGTTTTTTATCTAATTCTATTGCATAGTTTAATGTATTTTCTAGTTCAAGTCCTGCACTAAAAACCTGAACTTTTAAATGATCCTCTTCATTTATTGTAATGCAAATATTCTCTTCATCATTTATAATAATTGCTCCTTGTTGATTTTTATTTAACGCATATTCAGGTGTTATTAATCCTTTTTCAACTAAACTTGTTTTTGTTATTTCATCCATATCTTTTAATTCAAAATATTTGAGTCCATATCCTACTGAATATATATTTTCTCTTATCTTATTTTTTAATTGTTCTATTTCTTTTGAGTTTTTTAGGTTAAACTTGAATTCTTGTAAATTTCTTAAAAATTCTATTTTTGTATTTGTTACTACATCAGACTCTTTTCCACTTTGTAAGTACCAATTCATATATCTCATCCTTTCTAAACTAAAGTGTTATTTTTTTGATTTAAAGTCTTTGCTATTTAAACTTATTATGATATTTTTTTAAGTTCATCTCTTATTTTAGCTGCATCTTCATATCTTTCCTCTTTTATCGCTTGTTTCAATTCCTTTTGTAGTTTTTCCACTTTATCCTCTTTACCATTACTTTCATTTTTATTTAATTTTGATTTATTAACTTTTTCAATTTTGGAATTATTATTTATTTTTCCTAACCTACCTGTATGTCTATTGGCACCTTGTAATTTCTTTAAAATCGGATCCATTCTATCTTCAAATGTTTCATAACAATTTGAACATCCATATTTTCCCGAATTTATAATATCATCAAATGATGTACCACAACTATTACATTTTATTTCTTTTACATCACTTAATAGTGGAAAGAAATCTGGTTGATTAAAATCTTCCAAGAAACTTCCAAAGAAATTAGAAAAATCTAATGATGGCATTCTAAAATCCATTTTATCTGCAATTCCCAATTTTTTACTGCATTCCTCACATAAATTCATTTCTCTTTTTACACCATTAATATTTTCTGAATATCTAACATTTGCTTCTTTTTTACCACAATTTTCACATAACATATAAATCACTCCTATTCTATATTTAATAACATATTTTTAAAAATTCTTGCTCTAACTTCATCTTTAATGTTTCTATCTAATTTTAAAACATTATCGCTTGTTGCAACTTTTAATAGCTTTGCTTCTTGTTTTGTTATAATGTTATACGACAAGAAATCACTTAATAAAATATCAATATCATTTGTTGTAATTGTTGTTCCAATGTTGTTTATTATATGCATTATATAATCTGACTTTGTATTACTAATTTTTTTGATTTTGATATTTCCTCCGCCACCTCTTCTGCTTTCTACATAATATCCTTGTGATGGCTTAAATCTTGTTGATATAACATAATTTATTTGTGATGGTACACAATTAAATTGTTGCGCTAATTCATTTCTTTGTATTTCTATATAATTGCTTTCATCTTCATCAAATAAATCTTTTATAAATTCTTCTATTACATCTGACATTCTCATTATATCAGCCTCCTTTTAAATTTTTTGTCATATTGTGTTAGTCTTTTTGAATTTTGTATTTATTTTCTGTTAGATACATTTTATTTTTGATATTTTTATTTTTATTTTTGCTTTTGTTTTTTTTTTGATTTTGACTTT
>CAZHCX010000006.1:19915-27327 GCA_964531445.1 uncultured Clostridium sp.
TTTTTGATTTTGACTTTCTTTGACCTATATAAATATTATACTTCGTTTTTTTATTAAATCAATTTTGTTTTTTGACCTTTTCTGACTTTTATTACTATTTTATTCCATTTTTTTATTTATTATCTTGTTTTTTCTCTTTTTTTGTAATATTTTCTAACTTTTTTGCATTTTCTTTCTGTTCTGATAATGGAAGCCATGCAAAATATGAAGAAACAAATTCTCCATATTTTGTTCTATCCTCTGAATTATTGTTATTTATATCTTTTTTCATAAAAGCACTCCTTATTTTTTAAATTTTATTATATGTTGTGCTTTTATAAAATTTTTATACATATCCTCAACTACTTTTATTCTAAAAAATTTTTAATTCCTGGCCTATATACAATTGTCTAGAACTTGTAATTCCATTAATTCTTGCAATTCTTCTAGGACACGTTCTAAACCTTCTTGCAATCCTACCAATAGTATCCCATTTTTGTACTATATATGTAACTCTTGCTGTTTTATTGAAGTTCATCACATCAAAATTATTATTTTTAGAAACATTATTTGTATTATATTTGTTACTATAAGCTCCATATAAAATTAATCTTTGTCCCGGATAAATTAAATTTCTATTTTGTATATTATTCCATTTAACCAAATCATCAACTGTTGTTCCATACATAATAGAAATCCCCCAAAGAGTATCTCCCCTTTTTACTGTATAATATGTTTTTCCTGTAGAATGTGTTTCTCCTCCTGGATTATTTGAATTTGTTGTGATTTGTAATATTTGGCCTGGAAAAATTAAATTAACATTTGTTATTCCATTAATATTTGCAATTTCACTAACTGTAGTTCCATAAAATGAAGCAATACTACTTAATGTATCTCCTATTCTAACAGTATAATTTATTGTTTCTGTATTGTATTTCTTTTGAGGAATTTCTATAAATTCCATTTCTGAATTATCATCTAAAAAAATCTCATCTGTATATAAATCTCTATCTACATATCCATTTATGCCTGGCACTATTCCACTATCTGTATACTGAACGCCTATAAATGAATTCCAATTAGAATTTACTCTTTCTAAATTTTTATAATTTTCATAATACGCAATCCATAATTGAACTTGACTTGCAAGCTCACTATTAAAAGTACTTTCTGTATTAGATAAATCACTATATAATATAACTTGTTTTTTTGTAATCTCTTTTACTTTGTTTATGAAAGCCTGTGCAATTAAATTAATTTCATAATTATTTATTCCTCCAAATTGTTCATAGTCTAAAACTAATTTGCAATCAGCTTTTTTACCAGATATTACTGATGAAAAAAACATTGCTTCCTCTTCTGCTTCTTGTATATTTGTTGCAGTCATATAATGATAAAAACCAATTTTTAAATTATTTGCTCTAGCATTTTTATAATTAATTTCAAAATACGGATCTTTTATATTTCTTCCTTGACTTGATTTTATGTACACAATTTCTATTCCAGAATTTTTTACTTGACTATAATCAATGTATCCCTGCCAATCACTAACATCTATCCCTTCATATTTTAAACTAGACTGAGGAGATAAAGCATATATAGAACTTATTGTAGAAAACATTAACACAAAAAATATTCCAGATATTTTTAAAATTTTTCTTACCATACAAAATATCCTCCATTATTATTTTGTATATAATATTCCATTTTTAATTTTTAGTGATTTACACACAAAAATTTACTATCATTTAACGTATTTTTTTGCATATATTTCATTATGGTGGTTGTATGTTTTCTAAATGTCATTTTTATGTTTTAAAATTAAAAAGAAATTTTTTTGCTCTCGTTTTTTTATTGTTTGGAATTTGTTTATTACTTTTCTCTAAAAATAATTTGCCGGCAATAAAAAACGGCTTAAATTTATGGGCTAATTCAGTTGTTCCATCTTTATTTCCTTTTTTTGTTGCAACACAAGCTTTAATGAATACTAACTTTGTTAATATTTTGGGAAGATTTTTAAATGGAATAATGAAACCATTATTTAATGTGAGTGGTGAAGGTTCATTTGCTTTTATAATGGGTCTAATTAGTGGTTATCCAGTTGGGGCAAAAATTGCATGTGATTTTAGAAAAAATGATATTTGCCCAAAAGAAGAATGTGAAAGACTACTTAGTTTTACAAATAATTCTGGCCCTCTTTTTATTGTAGGAACTGTAGGTATAAGTATGTTTGGAAATTCTACAATTGGTCTTCTATTACTTATTACACATATCTTGTCATCTATAACAGTTGGTATTATTTTTAGATTTTGGAAATATAATTCATCAGAAAAAAAGTATAACAAAATCTACTCAAAATCGTCTACATACAAAAACGTTACTTTATCAAATGTAGGCGAAGTTTTAGGAAAAAGCATTACTGATAGTATTTCTACAGTTTTAATGATTGGTGGTTTTGTTGTTCTATTTTCTGCAATAATTTCAATTTTAAATTCTAGTGGTTTGTTAAATTATTTTGTTTTACTACTATCACCTGTATTTAATTTATTAAATATAAACAGTTCATTTGTTTATGGAATACTTACAGGTATACTTGAAATTACAAATGGAATTAGCTACATTTCTAGAATAAATATTAAAGCAATTTCCACAAATATAATTATAACTTCTTTTTTACTTGGTTGTGGTGGTTTATCTGTTTTGCTTCAAGTTTTAAGCATTGTTTCTAAAACAGATTTATCTTTTAAACCATATATTTATGGAAAACTACTACATGGTTTTATTGCTGTAATTTATACAATTATTGCAATTAGTTTGTTTCCAATTTTTAATTTTAATTTGTAACTGTATAACTTTAAATTATGTTCGAATAAATTTAAAAATTTTGAATATATATTAATAATAATTATTATTTGGAGGTTTATTTATGGATAAAGATTTTAATATGCCACCTTTTATGGACTTTTCAATGTTCCAGCAACAAATGGGTATGAATAATTATTCAGATACTAATGAAATTTATAAAGACCCTATGTTTAATCCTATGGCTCAGTATGAGCAAGCATATTTATATTACAGATATTTATGTATGCAAATGGATTACAAAATTAAGTGTAAAGAATATGATAAAATGTGCAATTCACCTAATCAAAGTAATACTAATGAAAGAACTCAAAGAAGAGTAGAATAATGTAGGCTTTATTAATGTCAGCCTGCATTATTCCTTTAATTCTATTCTTCTCTTCTTAATTGATGTTCTATATTTAAAAGCCTATTATATTTAGCAACTCTGTCTGTTCTACATGGTGCTCCTGTTTTGATTTGTCCAGCATTTACAGCAACAGCGATATCTGCAATAGTGGTATCTTCTGTTTCTCCGGATCTGTGAGAAATTACTGTTTTATATCCTTTACTTTTAGCTTCTTGGATTGTATCTAATGTTTCTGTTAAAGTTCCTATTTGATTTGGTTTTATTAAAATTGCATTAGCAACTTCTTCCTTTATTCCCCTTTGAAGTCTTTTTATGTTTGTTACAAATAAATCATCTCCAACTAATTGAACTTTACTTCCTATTTTTTCTGTTAATTCTTTCCATGATTTCCAATCTTCTTCTGCAAGTCCATCTTCAACTGAAATTATTGGATATTTTTCCGTTAAATTTATAACATATTCAATCATTTCTTTTTTGGTTTTATATACATCTGTTTTCCAAAAATAATAGCCATCTTTTCCTAATTTTTTAGCTTCATCATACATTTCTGTACTTGCAATATCTAATGCTAAGCAAATATCTTCTCCAGGTTTGTAACCTGCTTCTTTAATTGCTTCTATAATCATATCTAAAGCCTCTTCTTCATCTTTTAAATTAGGTGCAAAACCACCCTCATCTCCAACTGCAACAGAATATCCTTTGGATTTTAATACTTTCTTTAACGTATGATAAACTTCAACTCCTCTTTTTAGTCTTTCAGCAAATGTTATACTTCCAACTGGCATTATCATAAATTCTTGTATATTTATATTATTATCAGAATGCTTACCACCATTTAGAATATTCATCATAGGAACAGGCATATCTTTTGCATTTATTCCTCCAATGTAATTATACAATTCAATACCTAATGAATTTGCAGCTGCTTTAGCAACAGCAAGTGATACACCAAGTATCGCATTTGCGCCTAAATTAGATTTATTTAATGTATCATCTAATTCAATTAATGCTGTATCTATTCGTCTTTGGTCATATACATTCATATCAATTATTTTTTTAGATATTTTTTTGTTTACATTTTCAACTGCTTTAGAAACACCTTTTCCAAAATATCTATTTTTTTCATTATCTCTTAATTCCATTGCTTCAAAACTTCCTGTTGAAGCACCTGATGGTACTAAAGCAACACCTGAAAAACCTCCCATAGTTGTAACTTCAACTTGTACAGTTGGATTACCTCTTGAATCTAATACTTCTAATGCTTCTACACTTTTTATAGCTAAAAATCTTTTCATAAAATCACGCCTTTCTTTTAGCACATTTTACCCATTTTTACCAATTTAATACATTAAAACTTTTACTACATTCAATCTAGCTTACCTTTTTATTTCTCAACTGCATTGCATATTGAATTGTAGCTTCATTTACTTCACCAGATGAAATACGTGCTATTTCTTTTAATATTTCTTCTTCATTTAATAATTTAACATTTGTATTTGTTCTTTCATCAATAACTTTTTTGCTTATAAAATAATTAGAATCAGCCATTGCAGCAATACTTGGTAAATGTGAAATACAAAGTACTTGATGATTTTGAGCTATTCCATTTAACTTTTCTGCAACAGCATTTGCTGCTTTTCCACTTATACCAGTGTCAATTTCATCAAATATTAGCACAGGCATTTTATCTGTGTCTGCTAATACTTTTTTAATTGCAAGCATTATTCTTGACATTTCACCACCAGATGCAATTTTAGAAAGTGGCTTTTCGTCCTCTCCTAAGTTAGTTCTAATATAAAATTCAACTTCATCTTTTCCAGTTTCAAAGAATTCTTCTTCATGATAATTTACATGAATATTAATTTTAGCATTTTTCATTTCTAATTCTTCTAAAACTTCATTTATATTACTACTTAATTTTTTACCGTATTCATTTCTATTTTTATTCATTTCACTAGCAAGCAAAGTCATCTCTTGTTTAATTTGTTTTAATTCTTTTTTAAGTTTTTGGTTATATTCATCTAAATTTTCTATATGTTCAATTTCACTTTGAATTTCATCTCTATAGTTTAATATTTCTTTAATGTCATTGCCATATTTTCTTTTTAAAGAGTATATTAAATCCAATCTTTCTTCTATTTCATTTCTTTCTTCTTCATCAAAATAAACATCATCTTTGTAACCTGAAATATCTCTCGAAATTTCTTGTAATTCATAATAAATATTTTTTAAATTACTTGATATTTTTTCATAAACTTCATCTATATTTTCTATTTTTTCAAGTGCTCTTATTGCAACATTTAAACTATCAATACTATTTTCTCCAATTGCTATATCTGCTTCGTTTAAGTTTTTTGATATTTTTTCTGAGTTTAGCATTAATTTTCTTTTTTCTTCTAGTTTTTCTTCTTCGTTTTCTTTCAAATTTGCTTCATCAATTTCATTTACTTGATATTTTAAAAGATCTAATTTTCTTTCTCTTTCTTTTTCGTCTCCATAATTAGCTTTTAACTCTTTTTTTATTTCAAGATATCTTTGATATTTTAATTTATATTCATCCTTTGTTTTAAATAAATTTTCTCCAATAAATCCATCTAGATATTTTAAATGAAATTTGTTATCAAGTAATGTTTGGTTATCGTTTTGACCATGTATTTCTATGAATTTACTCATAAAGTTTTTTAGTTCATTTACTGTAACCATTCTTCCATTTATTTTACACATATTTTTTCCATTTAAATTTATTTCTCTTGATACAATTATATTTCCATCTACTGCACTTTCATTTTCTGGCTCGTACATACATATTTCTACAAATGAATTTGTCTCACCTTTTCTTATCATTTCTTTAGAAAATCTTCCTCCTGATATTACTTGAAGTGAGTCTATTATTAGTGTTTTACCAGCTCCTGTTTCTCCTGTTAAAACATTTAATCCTTCGTTTAAATCTATACTTAAATCATCTATTATTCCTATATTTTTTATATGTAATGTTGTAATCATAAAAAGACCTCCTAAAAATTTTATAAAATCTTTGTTCGGTCTTATTATATGTTTTTATTTTTTGTTTGTCAAGAGTTTTGCAAACATTTTTTTGCTATTTTTTTACTTCTTCTATTTTCAATCCAGTCATTTCAGAAATTGTTTCTATCGGATATTCTTTATTAAGCATATTTTTTACTATCTGTTCTAATGTTTTTTTAAAATGTACCCTTTGTCAAGGACATTTTTAAAAATTATGAAGAAGGGATTTTTCTATTTTTTGATTTACCAAATTTTATTGGATATTCTCCAGTTGTATAATAATTATAATACTCTATGGGTGATAATTTTGCTAAATTCCATTGGTATCTCTCGTTATTGTAATACCATATCCCATCATCAATAATTTCTTTAACTTCTTCAAATTTTTTACATTTTGATATATCTATTTCATCTTTCATATGTCCAAAAAAACTTTCCTGTGGTGCATTATCCCAACAATTACCTCTTCTAGACATTGATTGTCTTAAATTTTTATCTTTTAATATTTGTATAAAACTATAACTTGTATAATGGCAACCTTGATCACTATGTACAAGCGTTTCTGCACTTAATGATATTCCATGTTTCTTAATAAGAATATTTACTGTTTCAAGTACAAATTCTATTTCTAAACTTTTACTTAGAACATAAGCTAAAACTTCTTTTGTGAATGCATCAATTATTGTTGATAAATAGCACCTTGTTTTATTATATGGAATATATGTAATATCCGTAAGAAGTATTTTTCTTGGTCCATGTTCTGTAAATTCTCTATTTAAAATATTATCTGCTACATTGTTGGTTTTTAGAGCCTTAGCCATCCTGCGATATGGATTTGCTTTTCGTATTGGACTAAATAAATTATACTTTTTCATTAATATCCAGACCTTGAAACACCTGCTATATCGCATAATTCTGTTACTCTTAAAATATTATTTTCTTTATTTATCATATCAAAAATAATCTGAAATTTATAACTTGTATTATTAATTATGGATCCTTTTCCTTTTTTAATACTTTTTTTAAGAAATCAACCTCTTGTCTTAAATATAATAATTCATTTTGCATCTGTTTCAATGTTTCTGGTGAATTTTCAACAATGTTTTGCTTAATTTTAAGTCTATCTTTTCGCTGATAATCCTGTATTTGTAATACTTGATATTGCAACTCCTGCCAATATTAATAACAAAATTATTGT
>CAZHCX010000007.1:0-27113 GCA_964531445.1 uncultured Clostridium sp.
AAAGTCCTTAAACATTTCATCTCGTTCATCTGACTTTTTCTTAAAGTCCTTAAACATTTCATCTCGTTCATCTGACTTTTTCTTAAAGTCCTTAAACATTTCATCTCGTTCATCTGACTTTTTCTTTATATCTAGTAGAAGCATATCTCTTTCTTCAGATTTCATCTTTAAATCCATCAAAATCATGTCTCTTTCTTCTTGTGTCATTTTTTTCCTCCTTTCAAAATATATTCAGTAAAAACTGTATATTGATTATACAACATTACCTTATAAGTGTCAACAAAAACATTTCGACAGTATTTGACAATTTTATAATTTTAACTGTAATATTTTTGTAATCTTTTTTTAATCTTTTTGTAATATTTCTTTACTATTTTTATTGTATAATATAGTTAGTGATTTTTTAAGGAGTAATAAATGAGTATTGAATCTGATTTAAGAAAAGATGGAATAGAAGTTATTAAAAAACTTGATACTTTAAAAATAAATTCAATAGCACGAACAGTTTCTATAAGCCTTTGCGAAACATTTCCAAATTATAATTTAAATCAAAATGATTTATTTATAAAACTTTCTCGTTTAAATATGTATATTGCAAAAATGCCTGAGGGAATGTCAGAAGCAAACTATTTTTACAAAAATAGTTCGATTTATTTTAATGAGCACATTGATGTAGATGATTTAGAAGAATTTGCAATACATGAATGTATTCATTATTTACAAGAAGTAAAAGATAAAAGAAATTATCTTATACGAATGGGGCTTTGTGACTATACTGAATTTAAAATATATGGACTAGGTCTTAATGAAGCTTCTGTTCAATTGATGTCTTCAAAAGTTTTAGGGATACCAAAGGAATATGTAAAATATTATAATATATCATTTGAAACTATAAGTCCAACATACTATCCTCTAGAATGTTGTTTAGTTAGTCAATTATGCTATCTTTATGGAGAAGATTTAATTTTTGAAAGCACAATAAATAGTAATAATAACTTTAAGAATAAAATTGTTGATAAAATTGGTTACAAATCTTTTATAAAGATTCAAAATTTAATAGATAAAATTTTATATTCTGAAGAAGAAATTATAAACGTTAATAACAAAATTCTTCAGATAGATAATAGAAATAAAAAGGTTGATAATATGATAGATAAAATTAGTAACCTAAAAAATGAAATCACATCAACTTTTATAACTACACAAAACTTAATTTTTACAAGCTATTTTGATAATGAATTTAATAATATTATAAATTTAGAAGATGTAGAAAATTATAGAAGAAAATTGTATAATTTTAAAAACTATATAGGTTCAACTGAAGGATATACATTTTTCAATGATTATTACGTTAATAAAATGGTTGACTTAGAAAGTAAATATAATGAACTTGAAAATGGTACTAAACCATCATTATATTTAATTAAAAAACAAGAATCAAAATTCTTATTATTTTTGAAATATATAAAAAAATTATTTATAAAGAACACAAATGAAGAGAGTGAATATTAGTTTATTCACTCTCTTTTAGATATTCTTTAATTTTAAATGCTGCATTTCTTCCTGAACGAGCTGACCATGCAACAGTTCCTTTTCCGTCTGTAACATCTCCTCCTGCAAATATTTTTGATTCTGAACTTTGATAATTTTCGTTTATATGTATATTTCCCCACTTATTTAATGTTAATCCAAGTTCTAAAACTTCATCTTTCACAGTACTTCCAAGAGCCATAACTACAAAATCTGTTTTTATTTCATAATTACTATTTTTAATGTTTCTTGGAACTAATCTTTTTTCTCCCTCTTTTTCAATTAATTCTGTTTTTATTAATTCAATTTTTTCAACTTTTTTATTTCCTTTTATTTCAACTATGTTATTTTGAAATAAAAATTTTACTCCCTCTTTTTTTGCTGAATTTATTTCTTTTTCTTCAGCAGGCATTTGTTCTTCTGCTCTTCTGTAAATAACATTTACTTGTTTTGCACCGTATCTTTTGATTGTTCTTGCGCAATCCATTGCAACGTCTCCGCCACCTATTACTGATACAATTTTATCCTTATAGTCTGGGTGATTCTTAAATTCTAAAAGTTCGTTTCCTCCATATACACCTTCTAAATCCTCACCTTTTACTCCCATTTTTATTGATTTATTAGAGCCTACACTTATAAATATTGCATCATACTCTTTTTGTAATTCAATTAATTTTAAATTTTTCCCTAATTCTTGATGATATTTTACATTTATTCCAAGTTCTAATATTTGTTTGATAGTATTTTCTACTGTTTCCTTAGATAATCTAAATTCTGGAATACCATGGATTAATAATCCACCTAAATAATTATACTTTTCGTAAATTGTTACCTGTATTCCTTCTTTAGCTAAAAAAGCCGCACATGTTAAACCTGCAGGTCCACCTCCAATAACTGCTACTTTCTTATTTTTTAATACTTTATCATCTTCTATTCCAATTTCATCTTTAAGTGTATATCCATTTTCTAAAGCTTTTTGAAAAATAAATGCTTCTATATTTCCTATATCAACTGGTTCTCCTTTAATACCACGAACGCAACTTCCTTGACATTGTTTTTTATGAGGACATATTTTTCCGCAAACTCCTGGTAATACTGTTGTCTCCGATAAAATTTTATATGCCTCTTTATAATTTTCTTCTTTTACTGCTTTTATAAAATCAGGAATTCTATTATTTAGTGGACAACCCTTTAATGAACAAGGTATTGTTTTACAATTTAAGCAGTAATCTACCTTTTCTTTTATATCTTCCATTATACTCACCTTTTATTTTATAAATTTGATATCATTTTCAAATCTCTTATAAAATCAACTTTTTTTGTTTCATCTCTTAATAATGCTGCCGGATGCCATGTTGGTAAATATTTTATCCCCTTTTTTTCTACCCATTTACCTCTTGCAGATGTAATACTGTATTCTTTACCTAATATATTTTTTAAAGCTACACTTCCTAACAAAACAATTACATCTGGTTTAACAAGAATAACTTGGTTTCTTAGATAGTCCAAACATGCAAAAGCCTCATCACTTTCTGGATTTCTATTTGCTGGTGGTCTACATTTAACAACATTTGCAATGTATACCTCTTCTCTTTTTATTCCTACAATTTTAAATGCCATATCCATTAATTTGCCTGCTCTACCAACAAATGGTATTCCTTGAGTATCCTCGTCTGCACCTGGTCCTTCTCCTATAAACATTATTTTTGCATTTTTATTCCCGGTACCAAATACTATATTTTTTCTTGTTTTACATAGCTTACATTTTTCACAATCTTTAATTGATTTTTCTAACTCTTCCCATGTTTCAAACATTATTTAACACATCTTTCTATAAGTTCTATTTTTACATCTTTTGTTGTATCTATTTTCGCTTTTGTGCCAATTGGAATTACTGTTTTTTCTTCAATGTGTCCAAAGTTATTTGATTTAATAATTGGATACTGATATTTTTCATTTGGAAGTTCCAATACATCTGAAACTATTTTTTCTAATTCTATCCCACTTTCGTGTTCATAATTTCCAATCCATAATCCTTTTATTTTTTCAAATACTCCATTTTGTTTCATAAAATATAAATTATTACTTGTCATTGCTGGATCAGTTTCAAACCCTAATTCTTCAATAAATAATATTTTATCAGTAAAATCTATTGAATATTTTCCTTCTACTAATCCCCTTGTTAATGTTAAATTTCCACCAATTAACTTTCCTTCTACTTGGCCTTCTTGAATTGTAGTATATTTATCATTTTTTTGTCCTAATTCTAAATTCGCATCAACAAATCTTTTCAAAACTTCTTTATAACTATATTCTGTTTCGTCTGTAGCAATTGTTTTAAAATTTGTAGCACTATATGTTACAATACCTGTTTTCTCTGTAATTATGTTTGTAAGTGATGTTATATCACTGTATCCACATATAATTTTAGGATTGTTTTTAATTAATTCATAATCTAAATATTCAAATACTGAATTGCTATTATTTCCACCTTTTGCACACCAAATCATCTTTACATCTTTATCCGCAAACATCCTGTTTATATCTTGTGCTTTTTCTTTAGCTGTTGCACTATAACCATTTGTGTTTAAAAATAAATTTTTAGAATACTTTACTTTAAATCCATCTTTTTCTAAAATTTTCTTTGCTTTATTTATTTCTTCTATATTGTCACCTATTATCGGATTTGATGGTGCAACAACTCCTATAGTGTCACCTTTTTTTAATCTTCCTGGTGTAATCATACTTTTTCCTCACTTATAAATTCATCATATTTTCTTTCTTCTTTTGAATATTCTTCTGGCTTTAATCCAACTCTTGTTTTCATATATTCTTTTGTTAAAATAAATAAAACAGTAAAAATTAGTCCTATAATGATTAGCGAATTTGCAGTTGTTGTTTTACTTAAAATAAATGATGCCAAAAATCCAAAAATAACTCTTACAACATTTCTTATTAAATGATATGATGCATATATTTTTGTATCAATGTCTTTATTAGAAAAATTGCTCAAATACCTTTCAATTATTGTATAATAAACACCTTGTCCATATCCATATATAAAATATAAAGCCAATATAACTATCATTAAAAATATATTCATAGGTCTAAATATTCCACATACCCCTGATATTAAACTACAAAATACAAGTATAAAAGATATTACTGTTAAAGATCTATTTTTAAATTTTTCATTAAACTTCTTTTCCTTTTTTGATGCATATGCACTAAGTAAACTCATAACGGCAGATATTATACCTATCAAAGTTGAAGATAAATTTATATCTTGGAACAAACTAATTTCATAATCACTTAATATCGATAAAATTGCTGTTATTAACGCTGATGATAATAATATTGCTTTTAATCTCTCTGATTTTAACGTAAATTTAAATCCTGCCTTAATATCTTTTATTTCTTTAACTCCAGTTTCTATATCAAAGTTTTCTTTTTTCTTCTTTTCAGGTTCAATAAAGAAACATGAAATAATTGTTGAGACTATTAAAATCACTAACGAAAGCACAAGTGGTAAATATGCATTAATTGTAAACAAATAACCTGCCAATACTTTTGAAATAGCATTTAATATGTAATACCCTGTAGAACCTTTTGAATTGATTTTCGAAAAATTTTCTTTTTTATATCTTGAATTTGGTATTGATAAACCTAACAAACTTGTTTCTGCTATACCTTTTATCGCAAAGCTAAAAGCACTAATAAATTCTGCAAAAATCAAATCTCCAATATTTCTACACAACATTATTATCACTACATAAAAGCAATTTGTAACATTTGCCAAAATTATGCTATTTTTTCTTCCTATAAATGAAATTAAAATATTTGCTGGTATCTGTAATATCATTATAAACAGTGAATAAAACGCTGTTTTTAATACAACATCTGCTGCCGTTAAACCTTTAACTTGTGTTAAAAATAAAAAATAAATAGTATAAAAAAACAAATAATCCCATGATAATATTTTGTAAATAGGAAAAAGTGACATATTTCTTTTGCTCATTTTTTTGCTATTTTCATTAGTACTCATAAATCCCCCTTAATTTTTACATATTTTATTCTAAGCTAATTAATGCTGTTGCAAGTCCATATCCTTGACCTTCAGCTCTAAATGAATGAATTAAATCTTTGTTACAAACACTACACAATCCACTATCAATTATACTTTCTTCTTTTAAACCTTTTTTCTTTAATAGAATTTTGTTTATTAAAACTGTATCAATATTCCATTTTTCATTATCTTTTTGTTTTTCCATTATATCTTGATTTTCAGAAATTTGCAAATCCTCAAATTCATTTTCAAAAAGATCTTTTACATCTTTATCTACTTCAAAATGACATTTTCTAATACTTGGACAAATACAACAAATAATATCATCTGGATTGCATCCATATTCTTTTATCATTTTATCAACTGTTTCAACTGAAATTCTTTGTAATGTGCCTTTCCATCCAGAATGGACATTTGCAATTGTTTTAGTAACTGGATCAAAAAATAATAATAAAATACAATCAGCATTAGTAGTTGACAACACTAGATTTGATTGGTTCGTAATAAGTCCATCTATATTGTTATATTTAGTTACATTTATGTCTAGTTGTTCTTTATTAATTTTTTCTCTAACAATAGCTACATTTTTAGTATGCTCTTGATTAGTTTTAACAACATTTATATAATCTGTATCAATGCTAGTACATAAATTTTTGTAATCAACAATAGCCTTATTATATTCATCTTCAGGCAACATTTCCTTATTTACTCTCGCAGTTCTAAAATTAACATCCAAACCAACAGAATATGCATGTTTTATCACATCATCATACTCCAACAATTTTCTAAACTGTAAATATTGTGCATTTTCTTTTATTACGTGAATAACATTTTCATTACTTAACTCTCTCATACTTTTCCTTTCTAACAGGGATTAGGGGACGTTCCTTAAAATCCCTTTTTTCGGGGATTAGGGGACAGTCCTTTGTAAGGAGTGTCCCTCGTTCCCTTCTAGCAGGGATTTTAAGGAACGTCCCTAAATCCCTCTCATTTTCAAAATTATGTCATCTTTTGTTTTTTTGTCTATGTAGTTATAGTTGTTTCCACACATTCTTGGGTTAAATCCACATATTGCTTTGTATGAACAATATTCGCATGGTTTTTTACCTTTTTTGTTGTATGGTTTTAATTCTATATTTCCACTTAATATTTCTTTTGATATTTGTTTTATTGTTTTATAAATATATTTTTGCAATACTTCAAATTCTTCTTTATTTACTCCGTTTGTTTTTGCTTCTGATATTTCTCCTGCTTTTGTTATTGTTGCTGGTATTAGTTTTGATGTTCCTGATTCTAGGTTTTTGTCGTGTAGTTTTATTACTTTTACGTCTGCTAATATTAATCCTTTCATTTTGAAGTTTTTTCTTAGTTCTTCTTCTATTTGTTCTTCTGGTATTTTCTTGTCTGCTTTTATCATTTGCTCTAATAGGCTAAAATATAATACTCCTGCTGGCATTAGGTCTTCTTCTTTGCATACTGCGTCCATATATGTTAATAGCTGTAGTTGTAGTCCTGCATATACTTCGTTTAAATCTATGTTTTTGGCTGATGATTTGTAGTCTATTATTCTTAGGTATTTTCCGTCTTCTGAGTTTGCTGTGTCTACCCTATCTATTTTTCCTATTATTTCTACTTTTTTTCCGTCTTCTAATTGAATTATTATTGGTTTGTATTTTCCATTTTTTCCAAATTCAATTTCTGTGCCTTCTATGTTGAATTCACTATATACAAGCCCTTCTATAATATATTTTAAGGCTTTTGCTACAATTCTTTTTAGTCTTTTTACTAATACTTTGTATTTTGCTGTTGCAACAAATGTGTATTTTTTACCCATTTCTAATTTGTCTTCTATTACTTTATTTACAAGTTCTTGTATTTTTTCTTCGTCTGTTACAAGTTCGGCAAGGCTGATGTTTTCTTGTTTTGTCATTTTGAAGAATTCGTCTATTGTTTCGTGCATAAATGATCCTGTGTCAAAACTTTGTATTTTTAATTCTTCTTTTTCTTTTAGTCTTAGTCCATATTGTAAATAATATGAAAATGGACATTGTGCAAATTTTTCTAGTTTTGACACACTTGTGTTTAGTGTGTTTCCATATAGTTTTTCTATTGTTTCTTTCTTTATGTTTTCTGGCAAATTGCTATAGTCTATGCCTTTTAAGTCATGTTCTATTTTTTCTCTGTATTCGTTTTGTTTTTTATAGTATTGATAAACTGTGTACCATATATCATCTATTTTCTTTTCATCTCTTAATGATGATATATTTTCTAATAGTTCTTGGTATGTCATTAATTTATTTGTTATATCATATTTTTTGTTTACAACATCACTTTCTTCGTTTATTTTTGGAAATATCTTTTTTATTTTATTTATCATCATTGATGGTCTTAGTGATTTTCCTTCTGATTCTGATGATGCATAAGATAGATATAGTCTGTTTTCCGCAGTTGTAAATGCCTTATAGATATTAAAGTTTTCTTCATATAAATTTTCTATTGTGCCATTTGCAAGTTCTATTCCGTCTTGTTTTAATATTTCTCTGTCTTTGTCTCCAAAAAATCCTTCTGCTTTGTTTACACTTGGGAAGCTTCCATCATTAAGTCCGATTATGAATATTGTGTCTACTTTATGACTTCTTGATCTTTCTACATCTCCTACTATTACTTGGTCTTGTGTTCCTGGTATTTTTCCTAATTCGCTGTTTTTTAAACCTGTTTTTAGTATTTGTGTATATTTTTCTATACTTATTTTTTCGTCCCCAAATATTAAAACCATTTCATCAAATAAATCTAAAATGATTTTGTAACTTGCAACATATTCGTTTGCTAGGTCTATTTGTCCTATATCCTGCAATTCTTTTACTTTTTTATTTATTTTTTCTTCAATTTGATTTTCTTGTAAAAATCCATATATTGATTTTGTTGTTTCTTTTACTGTTCCAAATTCTTTTTTTAACTCTAGTAAAGGGCTTATTATTTGTTTTCTTAATTTATTTAAGTATTCAATTTCTTCTTTATTTTGTTCATTTATCCCATATGTAAAGTCATTTTTCCATTTGTTTTGTTTTATTCCCCATTTTGTACAGTAGTTTTCTAATTTAAATATGTCTTCTGTTTCAATGTCTGAAAAACCTACTTTTACATAGTTAAATACCGCTTCTTTTGAGTAATTATTACTAAATACTTCAAATATTGAAAGTAAATACTGAACTATTATATTTTGATTCAAATCTCTTTTTTCATCAATAAATACGGGTATACCATATTGTGCAAAAATACTTCTTACTAAACCAGAATATGTATCAATGTTTTTTGTTATAACTGCTATATCTCTATATCTTAAGTTTTTATCACGTACTAATTTAGTTATTTGTTTTGCAACATTTTCAATTTCTGAATATTGATTTTTTGCTAAAAATAAATTAATATTTTCTGGCATTGAATCATATTTTGCTGGTCTATTATCAAAGATATTTTTTTCTAGTATTGCAAGTTCTTTGTTTTTAAAACGAGGTTGTTTGTCTAAATATATTGGCTTGTCTAGTTTTAATTCATTTTCTTTAACCAAATTCATAATTTTTGATAAAGTTATTTTGTTTGAATAAAATATGTCTGTATCTGGATTATAGCTTGGTTCTAAACTGTCTGTGCAAACTGTTACTGTAACTTGTTTTGCTAATCTTATGAATTGTTTTAATATTTCATATTCTTGATATGTAAATCCTGCGAATTCATCAATGTATATCAAACTATCTTTAACAATATCTGTGTTTTCTAAATTTTGACTTAATAATGTTAATAAATCTGTATCTTCTATATATTCACCTTGTAATTTTTGTTCAAAATTTTGATAAATTAAAAACATATCTTTTAATTTTGTTTTTAGATATTCGTCATCTGTTCTTTCAATTTCTTCTTGTAGGTTTTCTGGTTTTACTCCATGTTTTTTAAATTCTGTAATTGCGGTCATTGATAAATCAATGTTTTCATCTGATTTACTTAAAAATTTTAAATCTTTTTTGTATTTATTTAAAATTGAGTAAATTAGCATTGATTTTCCACATTTTGTTAGTTGAGTGTGGTTACTTCCGCCTATTTCATGCAATACTCTATGTGCCATTCTACTTAATGTTATTACTTCTGCGTTCAATACTGCTTTTTCTTCAATTGCATCCATTAGCTTTTTCTCTGCTGTAAAGGAGAATTGCTCTGGTGTTATAATATATATTTTTTTCTCTGTTTTTATTAATTTTGCAATTTCTCTAAAGCAATATTCACTTTTACCACTTCCTGATTTTCCATATATTATTCTTAATCCCATAAATCCTCCTTGTATTAATTTATTCTAATTCTCTTCTCCAATAAAATAGATATTGTTGAGCTAATCCTTTTAGATTGCCGAACTTTTCATCTGCTAACTCTTCTATTTTTTTCTTGCTTACTTTTGTTTCATCTTCTTGTTTTATGTATAAGTCGTTCATAACTCTTCTTACCCACACATCAATTGGAAATGCATCTCTTCTATTTAATTCTGAAAATAGTAAAATGCAATCCGCAACCTTTGGTCCAACTCCAGAAAGTTTTAGAAGTTCTTCTCTTACTTCTTGAGTGTTTGGATTATTAATTAATTTTTGTAAATCTATTTCTTTGTTATTAATCATATGAGTTGTTTCAAATAATCTTATATCTCTAAATCCTAATCCTAATTTTCTATATTCTTCAACTGATACATCTTTTAATTGTTCTGATGTTGGAAATGTATAGTATTTTTTACCATTCCATTCAATTTCATTTCCATATTTTTGTGATAATCTTTCTATAATTCCTTTTATTCTTGGAATATTATTGTTTGCAGATATTATAAAAGAAATTATTGTCTCCCATAAATCTTGTTTTAAAATTCTAATCCCTTTTCCGTATTCTATACTTGTTTTTAAGTATTCATCTATGTTTGATAATTTTATTTTTAAATCATTATAATTTGTATCTAAATCAAAATAATATCTTACTATTTCTTCTATATTTTCTTCACATTTTCCAGTGAATATTATTTTTTCATTTTCTCTTTTTACGTTTATTATAGCGTTTTTTATTACTCCTGTGTAACTTTCATCTTCTTCGATATTCCATCTAAAACATTGCCCACATTCAAATATATCTTTAAGTTCAAATGAGTCTTGTTTTTCTATTATATAGCTTTGTTCTCTCATATTTATCACCACTATTATTTTAACATTTTACAAGTTATAATTCAATAGTTACATTTGGCACTTTTACTTTACATAACATTGTTGTTTTCTATTGAATAACGTACTATTCTATGTTATAATACATATACTATAACATGTTGGGAGATTATAAAATGAATACAAAAATGGCAACTAAAATAAATTTACTTAATTATATAAAATCATTTTCAATGCCTGATTTTCCAAATCTTAAAATATTCTCTAAAACTTTTTTTAGCGATATTTTTTTGCACTATAATATGCGACATGATAAATATTCATTGTTATATGGTGATATTGATGGACTTAGAAAATTAAACGATACAATAGGTTTTGATAATGCCGATATCGCTATGGAAAACTTATTAAAAACAGTTATTTCGTATTTACCAGATAATACTATATCATTTAGAACTGGTGGAGACGAATTTTGTTTTGTTATACCCGGATTAAATACAGAAGAAACTCGTAAAATAACAAAACAAATTCACTCTTCCTTAAAAAAAGATGAAAAAGTTAATGGTTTGGATATTACTTTTGGATCTTGTGATTCGTCTAAATTTTCTTCGTTAGAAGCTTTGTATAAATATGCCGAAAACAAAGTTAATCTTAAGAAAAATTTAGGTTTAAAATTAAACGAAAACATACACAATATTGATGATTATAAAATAAAATTAGATGCATTTATCGATTCAACTGTAAAAAATTATATAAACCATTTTCGATTTTCATCAAACAGAGTTTTTACTAGAGAGGATTTGGAAGCCTTATCTTATCCACTTTTAGATAGGATTTCTAACTTAATGAATAGTAAGAATATTAATAATTTCCATAATTCAAACTATATTGAAAGCTCTGGGCTAAATTTAGATGATGAAACAACCAGAAAAATTTATAAACTTATTATTGATTCTAATATAGATTATGAAAGTCTTGATTCTTTATCTGTTAAGGATCTAAAATCTGTAAGAGATGATTTATCTACTGATTCTATTACAAATGCGCATAACAATGTTTATAGAGATCATTATCTATTACCTAATTTTGAGGAAGAAGAAACGCCTTATAAACTAATTTTAGTACAATCTATTGGTATAAAAATTTTAAATTCAATAGAATCACATACTGGAACAGATAAAAAAATAAAGAAAACATTTGATGCTATGATGAAACAATTTAAGCAAAACATTCCTGAAAATAGTACTATCAAATTTTATCCAATTCACTCAGGTGGAGGAACTTTTGAGCTTTTAGTTTTAGATGATAATTTAGATATTATAAATAAAACTTTAGTTGATGATATACTTAACAGAGTAAATTCAAATGAAGAAACTATAAAATTAATAGGTACGGTTGGTAATAATGACTCTTCTATTGATTACACAAAACTTCACTCTGATATGGATAAAGCTTGTGATTTAAAAAAAGATGTTTTAAAAGGAAGTTCTGATTACTTTATTACAGATAATGCATTAAAATTAATGGATGTTTCTTTATCTTCTGTTGTTGAATTTTTTAAAACTCAATCCAAGAAATTTGGAATTTATAATGAGACAGAAAAGGAAAATTTTTATAGAAAATTTGTAAATTCTTTGATTGATAATTTTTATGCACTTAATATTTCAAATAAAAAACAAGAAAAAACTGATGATTATACAAAATAGTATAGTCACCAGTTTTATTTAAATCCTAATCCCATTACTTCTCTGGCATTTGTTACAATTATAAAACTTTCTGGATCAATTTTTTTTGCAACTTGTTTTACCCTAATTACATCTCCTCTTGATGCTGCACACATTAATATTGTTTTATTTTCATTTTTATACATTCCTTTTCCATATAATCCAGTTGTTCCTCTTCCTATTTTTTCTCCTATTTCATCTGATATTTCTTGACTCTTATTCGAAATTATTATTAATAATTTTGTAAAATATATTCCCTCAAAAAATATATCAATTATTTTTCCCATTAAATATATTGCAATTGCTGAGTATAAACCAACCTCGATTTCTTTAAAAAACATTACATTTAGCCCTACAATTATACCATCAACTATTGTAATAATTTGACCTGTTTTGATATTTGGATTATATTGTTTTACAATAGCCCCAATTAAGTCTGAGCCACCTGTTGCAGAATTTGATTTTAAAATTAATGCTGTTCCCAGTCCTATAATTACTCCTCCATAGATGCAGGCAAGAAATCTGTCTTGTGTTAATGGTTGTATTTTGTCTATTATATCTATAAAAATTGAAAGTGTTGTCGTCCCTATAAATGTTTTTAATACAAATTTTTTTCCTAATTTATATCCTGCTAGTATAAAAAAAGGTATGTTTAATACTAAAATTGTTATTCCCATTGGTACTTTTAAAAAGTAATATAATATTGTTGCAATTCCAGAGAAACCACCTGTTGATAACTGATTTGGAAGCAATAACAATGAAATTGCTATTGCCATTAATATTGCTCCTGCTATTGTACCTAAAATTTCTAGTATAAATTGTTTTAATTTTTTATTTTTTATCTTCATAAAAAATCACCTAAAATTATTATTGGTAAATTTAGGTGTTTTTATTCATTTGAAAAAATATGTATTAATTTAATTTTCTTCTAAAAAATCTTTATAAGTTTTTGTTATTTCTACTCTAGATTTTCCTTGTTTTATTTTGCTATCTTGTTTAACAATCAATTCAACTTCATATAATTCTCTTAATTTTCTTATATTTTCTTTTTTATGTCCAATAACATTATTTACATCTCTCGGATTAACAAAAACCTCTACTTCTTTTACTTTAACATTTAATTTTTTTATTTTTTCTACAATTGCATCATACCACATACTAGATTCTACTAATTGTCCAAAAGCTGGGTGAAATGGTCCTGCTACAACTTCACTTTCATTACTTCCTGGTTCACATATTTCATCTGTGTTTTGAAGCCCAACTCTTATTACTTGTATTTTTTTATTTGTAAATAGTCTTACTAACTGTTTACAAATTTCTACTGCTTGTACAACTGAAAGTGGCTCATAAATTCCTTCTTTACATTCTTTTTCAAGCTTTGTTCCTTTTATTACAAGTACCGGGTAAATTCTAACCATTTTAGGTTTTAGTTTTATAAGTGCTTTGGCAGTATTTATTTCGTCTTCTCTAGTACTCTCTGGTAACCCTACCATCATTTGATGTCCTAGATTAAATCCATATCTTCTTATCAATTTTGATGCTTTTATTACATCTTTAAATGTATGTCCTCTGTTTGCTCTTCCAAGTACATAATCATTTGCTGATTGTACTCCTAATTCTATTGTTTTAACTTTATATTTTTTTAATTTTTTAAGTATTTCTTTGTTTATATAATCTGGTCTTGTTGATAGTCTAATACTATCTACTTGTCCATTTTTTACATATTCATAGGCTGTTTGAAGCAATTCTTCTTGAACTTTATTGTCAATTCCTGTAAAACTTCCACCAAAGAAAGCTATTTCTTTTTTTGCATCTTTATCTTTTATACTATTCAAAAAGTTTTCTATTGTTTGTTTTGCTTCTTCTTTTGTAGTTGTTTTCTTTTGACCACTTATTGATTTTTGATTGCAAAATATACAATCATTTGGACAACCTAAATGTGGTACAAATACTGGAATTACATATTCTTTGCTCATAATTTACTCCTTTTATTCTAATGCTTTTTTTGCAGCTTGCATCTCAGCTTCTTTTTTGCTTTTTCCTACTCCTGTAGCTAATTTTTTTCCATTTAAACTTACTTCAGCTTTAAATGTTTTATTATGGTCTGGTCCTGATTCGTCAATAATTTTATATTCTATTTTTACGTCTCCATTTTTTTGTAATTCTTCTTGTAATACTGTTTTATAATCCTTTTCTCCAACATGTTTTGTTGCAACTGCTATAGCATCTTTTAAATTTTCTATTATAAATTTTTTAGCCGGTTCAAGTCCCCCATCTATAAAAATTGCTGCTATTACAGCCTCAACACTATCTGCTAGTATTGCTGGTCTTTTCTTTCCACCAGATATTACTTCTGATCTTCCAAGATACAAGAAATCACCAAAATTATGCAATACAGCTACTTTGTGTAGACTTTTTTCGCATACTACTGTTGCTCTAACTTTAGTCATTTCTCCTTCTTTAAGATTTGTATACTTATTATACATATATTCACTTGATACAAATTCTAATATACTATCTCCTAGGAATTCTAATTTTTCATTACTTGCTATTGAATGTTCATATGCATATGATGTATGTGTTAGTGCATTTTTTAATAATTCTTTGTTTTTAAATGTATATCCTATATTTTTTTCTAAAATTTCTAAATTCATTTTTATCACCTATGTAATATATTATATACCTTTTTACAAATTTTGCAAGTTTTTATGTGCAAAAAGAAGGATTCTAAGGCAAAACCTCAAAATCCCTCTTTCTATAGTATATTCTCAACTTTTCTTCTTTTAACTTCAACTTGTGGTGGAATTAATGGACTGTATGTTTCTCCATCATAAACATCTACCTCTACTGTTCTTGTTAAAACGTCAGTATAACTATATGTTACATTTCTATTTCCTTCTTCATATCTAACAACAAAAATGTTTGGATATGCTTTTTCTATTGTCGCTTCTTTTTCAAAGGTTTTACTTCTTCCAAGAGAACCTTTTACTATTATCTTTTGACCCACTTTCTCTAAGATGTCAGTTTTTAGATTTGAAATATCTGTTCTACAAATCATGCTATCACCTACTCCTTTAAGATAGGTAGATTATAGCATTTTAGGCTATTTTTGTCAAAAAATGTTTGTTTGTGTGTTTTTGTTGTTTTTCCCTATTTAATGCATATTACAAGTGTTTTATTTTGTTATGTTACATTTGTATTACATTTGTGTTACAGTATAGTCATTTTACCATTTGCGCCTATTCCTCCAACTCCTTTTTTGCCGTCTCTTAAGTCTTTTGTAATTTCATCTATTGTTACATATTTATAATATTCTGTTGTAGCTATTTTTTCTGCAACAATAATTGGATCAATGTAATCTATTAAAATTCTTGCAGGCGAAGATGCAAAATTTGCCCCTGCTGATATTATTGCCTCAAAATAACTTTGACAGGCTCCTGCAAATATTACTGTATTTCTGTTGTTATCCATATCGTATCTTCTTGCTTCCTTTACTGTACTTATAAAATGCTTTGAATTTCTATAATTTTGTATATCATTGTAATTTGTTCCTTTTTTTATCATACTGTCGTGTCCTGTTATTACTAAAATATCTGGTCTGTATTCTAATAATAGTCTATATACTTCTTTGGGCTGTCTATATTCTGGTATATATTTTACTATTGCTTCTAACCCTATTTTTTTGTAATAGTTATATGATTTTTGTGAATATTTTCTATCACCATCTAAATGAAGAATTCGTCCTGTAATAATTTTGTTTTTTTTAACTTATTCATATATATCACCTCATATATTTGTAGGTTAATATATAATATGTCTTCTTTTGTCTTATTGTGTCAAAAAAAAATGGAAACCTTTTTAAGTTTCCATCCTATATATCTTATTCAGCAAAAATTCTTTCAAATTCATCTGCTTCAATTTTTTCTTTTTCTAACAATACTTTAGCAACAGCATGTAATTTATCAACATTATCTGAAAGGATTTGTTTAGCCCTGTTATAACCTGTATCAACAATAGATTTTGTTTCCTCATCTATTATTGCTGCTGTTTCTTCAGAATACTCTTTAGATTGAGCTAAATCTCTTCCTAAGAATACTTCACTTTGATCAGAACCAAGCATTACTGTTCCAATCCTCTCGCTCATTCCGTATTTTGTAACCATACTTCTTGCTATTTTTGTTGCTCTTTCTATATCATTACTTGCACCTGTTGATATGTCATTTAATATTAAGGCTTCTGCAACTCTTCCTCCTAGTAATGATACAATATTTTCTTCCATTTCTGTTTTTGACATAAATGATTTATCTTCTGTTGGTCTGTACATAGTGTATCCACCAGCCATACCTCTTGGTATGATTGATATTTGGTGTACAGGGTCTTGTGTTGCTAAGAAATGACTTACAACTGCATGACCTGCTTCATGGTATGCTACAAGTCTGTTTTCTTTTTCACTTCTTACTTTTGTTTTCTTTTCTGGTCCCATAGTTACTTTAACCATGGCATCTTCTATTTCCTTCATTCCTATTTCTGTCAAATTTCTTCTTGCTGCTAATAATGCTGCTTCATTTAATACATTTTCTAGGTCCGCTCCTGCAAATCCAGATGTATTTTTAGCAATTACTTTTAAGTCAATATCATCTGATAATCTTTTCTTTCTTGCATGTACTTCTAATATTTGTTCTCTTGCTTTAACATCAGGAGCTCCAACAACTATTTGTCTGTCAAATCTTCCTGCTCTTAATAAAGCTTTATCTAATACGTCTGGTCTATTTGTAGCTGCTAGTACTATTACACCTTCATTATCAGAGAAACCATCCATTTCAACTAATAATTGGTTTAATGTTTGTTCTCTTTCATCATGTCCTCCACCAAGTCCAGCACCTCTTTGACGTCCAACGGCATCAATTTCATCTATGAATATGATACATGGAGCATTTTTCTTAGCTTGTTCAAATAAATCTCTAACTCTTGATGCACCAACACCAACAAACATTTCTACGAAGTCAGATCCACTTATTATAAAGAATGGAACTCCAGCTTCACCTGCAACTGCTTTTGCTAAAAGTGTTTTACCAGTACCTGGTTGACCAACTAATAAAACTCCTTTTGGTATTCTTGCACCCATATCTGTAAATTTCTTTGGATTTTTTAAGAATTGTACAATTTCTTGTAATTCTTCTTTTTCTTCATCAACACCTGCAACATCATCAAATGTGATTTTGTTTCTATCAGCTGGTGTCATCATTCTAGCTTTACTTTTTCCAAATGATAGAGTTTTTCCACCACCTTGTGAGTTATTTGCACCACCCATCATAAAGAACCAGAATATACAGAATATTATTAAAATTCCAAATGGTGTTAATAAACTAATTGCTATTGAAAGCATTGATCTTGATTCTTCTTCTAAAGTAAATGCACCATTTTTTATAAATTCTTCTGTGTAATCCATAAAGTTTTCCATATTTGGTATATTAACTTGCTTTTTAACTTTTTCATCAGTCAAACCAACTGTTGCTGAGCTTCCCTCTGCATCAATTACTATTGATTCAACTTTTCCTTCGTTGATTTTTGTAATTAAATCTGAATATTTTAATTTTGTGTTTGAGTTTGTTAATATAGATGATAATATTGTTATAAATATTACTCCAATAATTAACCACATTGCTAATGTTTTAATTCCGTTTTTCAAAATAATTCCTCCTTTTGTTACACACAAAATATTTTTTAGCACTTATCTTTTGTGTTTTTGCATAACATTTCTAAACTCTTTTGTTTTATAACATATACGTTTTTGTTTTTCAACAATTTTTGTATTACTTTTTTGTTACAAAAATTTGCCGTTTTTCTAAGCTTTACGGATGCTCGTTTAAGCTAATTTTGTTTTGAAAAATAAATTTTATTATTTTTTATTAAAACTTTTGTATTTTTATTAGGAGTTAAATATTTATTACCTATATTATTTCCACATAATTTTATAATATCTTCTATATGTATCTTTTCAATTCCCTTTGTTGTTCCAAAAAGTCTTGCTATAGTATATAGTACAAGTCTTGATTTTATTACTTTTTCTTCTTTATTAAATTCTTTTAGTTTTAATATAATTTGGTTCTCTTGTTCTTCTAAAACAAGTTCTTTATATTTGTTTTCCACTGTTTTTTCAAGGTATTCATCCTCTTCTTTAATCAAATCTGACAATCTATCAATTGTTTGAATAATATTAGGATTAAATTCCTCTTTAATAAATGGAATTACTATATTTCTTATTTTATTCCTTGTATAAACATTTTCAAAATTGGTCTTATCAATTCTTGCATCAATATTGTTTTTTGCACAATACTCTTCAATATCTTTTCTCTCACATTCAATAAGAGGTCTTATATATTTATTATTTTTTATAGGTTCAATACCCTTCAAACCTGCTATTCCGCTACCTCTTAAAGCATTCATAATAATAGTTTCAATCTTATCATTTTTATTATGAGCTATTGCAATTTTATTTGCATTAGACTTTTTCATAACATCATCAAAAAATTTATATCTCTCATTTCGTCCTGCCTCTTCTGTTCCTATCTTATTAGTATTTGCAATTTTTTGAACATCTATACTTTTAGAATAAAAAGGCACATCAATTTTCTTGCAAAAATCTTCAACAAACTTTTCGTCATCCTTAGCTTCTTCTCTAATCATGTGATTTACATGTGCAACTATTATATCAAACTCCATATGTAATTTTTTGTCGTTTCTTATGTCATTTAAAATATTTAGCATACAAATTGAATCAGGTCCACCTGAAACACCCAAAACAATTCTATCTCCATTTTCAATTAAATTAAATTTTTTTATTGTATTAAAAACTCTATCTTTCATATCTCACCTTTCAGGGATTGAGGGACGTTCCTTTTTTTCCCTCCTAGAAGGGATCAGGGGACAGTCCTTGGTGATAGGAGTGTCCCCGGTTCCCTGCTAGGAGGGAAAAAAAGGAACGTCCCTCAATCCCTAATCATCATATCTTCTTTCTAAATTAACAAATTTTGTATAGCTTCCAAGCCATCCTAGATCTACTGTTCCTGTTGATCCTCCTCTGTGCTTTGCTATTATTACTTCTGCTATATTTTTCTTTTCGCTGTCTTCGTTGTAGTAGTCATCTCTGTATAAGAACATTACTATGTCGGCATCTTGTTCTATCGCTCCAGATTCACGCAAGTCTGATAGCATTGGTCTGTGGTCTGGTCTTTGTTCTACTGCTCTGGATAGCTGTGATAATGCTATTACTGGTACGTTTAGCTCTTTTGCTAGTATTTTTAATGATCTACTTATTTCTGATATTTCTTGTTCACGGCTGGCGTTTCTTTTTCCGCTTCCTTGTACTAATTGCAAGTAGTCTATTACAACTAGTCCAATGTTTTTTTCTAGTTTTAGTTTTCTGCATTTTGCTCTTATTTCCATTACTGAAATACCTGGTGTGTCGTCAACATATATTCCACTTTCTGATAGTGGCCCTATGGCTTCTGCTATTTTCCCCCAGTCTTCGTCTTCTAGTTTTCCTGTTCTTACTTTGTTGCTATCTACCATTGCTTCGCTACATAGAATTCTGTTTACCATTTGTTCTTTTGACATTTCTAAGCTGAATATCGCTACTGGTGCGTTTCCTCTTAATGCTGCATTTGTTGCTATGTTTAATGCAAATGCTGATTTTCCCATTGCTGGTCTTGCGGCTACAAGTATTAATTCTGATCCGTGTAGTCCGGCTGTTCTGTAGTCTAGGTCTGCAAATCCTGTTGGCACACCTGTTATGTGTTGTTTTCTATTATATAATTCTTCTAATTGAGTTATACTGTCTACTAGGATATCTTTTATTGGTGCATATCCTTTTTGATTCTTGTCTTGTGCTAAGTTGAATATCTTTTTTTCTGCACCTTCCATAATATTGTCTACATCTTCTGTTGGGTCGTATCCTAGTTCTATTATTTCGTTTGCTGTTTTTATTAGATTACGTAGTTGTGATTTTTCTTCTACTATTTTTATGTATTTTACAGCATTTGCAGTTGTTGGAACTTTTTCTGGTAATTCTGTTAGGTATTCAAATCCTCCTACTTGTTCGAATTTTCCCATTGTTTCTAGTTCTGATTTTACTGTTATTAAGTCTATTGGTTCTGCTCTATTGTATAAATTAAGCATTGCTGAATATATTAGTCTGTTGTCTTCTCTATAGAAATCGTCTTCTTTTAGAACTTCTATACTGCTTACAACGGCGTCTTTGTCTGTTAACATACTTCCTATTACTGCTTGTTCTGCTTCTACGTCATGTGGTGGTACTTTTCCTATATCCATTGCTATTCCTCCAAATCCATTTTATTTATATAATGAATTTCGCTGTATAATACTAAGAGATTATATCAACTTTTATTTTTCCAATTACACCCTCAAATAATTTGATGTCTACTGTAACTGTACCTAGTGTTTTTATTGTTTCTTTTAAGTCTATTTTCTTTTTGTCAACTTTTATTTGATATTGTTTTTCAAGATTTTCTGCTATTTCTTTTGAAGATACTCCTCCAAATATTTTTCCGTTTGCTCCGGCTTTTACTTGGATTTTTAGCATTATTTTTGATAGTTTGTCTGCTATTTTTTGTGCTTCTTCTTTTTCTTGTGATTTTTTGAATGCGTTTGAGTCTTGTTTTGCTTTTAATTTGCTCATATTTTCTGCGTTTGCTTCTACTGCTAAATTTTTAGGGAATAAAAAGTTTCTTGCGTATCCGTCTGATGCGTTTATTATTTGGTCTTTTTTTCCTACTCCTTTTATATCTGCTTTTAATATCACTTTCATTTATATCACGTCCTTCTTTTTAACTTTCTATATTTTACACTATTTGTGCAATTTTTTCAACTCAAAAGTAGTAAAAATTTAATTGTCAATCTGGACGCCTCTTTTTAACACCAATGGTCAGCCAGAACCGTCCCCACTGACTACAATTTTTCAAAACAAAAAGGCCTTAACATTTCTGTTAAAACCTTTCATCTTAAAAATATATTTCAAAAAAATTAACTCTCAATCTCTGAAAAATACTCATTAATTCTAATAATCAATTCTTGTTTAGCTTCTTCCATAGTAACATTTTCCATCTGAGCACCAGCAAGAGTAATATGGCCACCGCCACCAAGTTTTTCAAGAATAACCTGAACATTAATATCACCTATTGAACGTCCACTAATACATATTTTCTCACCTGAATTTCCTAAAACAAATGATGCAGTAACATCACTTATAGTAAGTAATTCATCTGCTGCCTTAGCACATAAAACAGTAATATCTTTTGATTGTTCATCACACATTGATATAGCAATCGAGTCATTTACAATCTCTGCTTTTTTAACTATATCAGCAATTTTGTTAAATGCTTCTAAATCACTTTGGAACCATTTTTTAACTCTGATAATGTCAACACCACATTTACGTAAGTATGCAGCCGCTTCGAATGTTCTAACACCTGTTTTAAATGTAAAGCTTTTTGTATCCATCATTATTCCTGCATATAAAGCTTCTGCTTCAATTTTCTTTAATACTACGTTTACCTCTGTGTATTGTAACAATTCTGTAACCAATTCGGCTGCAGATGATGCATAAACTTCTTGGAATGTTAATGTTGCATTTTCTATATAATCTGCACTTCTTCTATGATGATCTATAATTACTATTTTATTTGCTTTTTTCAATACTTCTTGTGATTCTACATAGTTTACTTTGTGTGTATCTACAACAACTAACAATGTATCATCATCAATATTTTCTTCAGCAACTTCTTTGCTTATTATTACGTCTTCGTATTCTGGTTCTTCTTTTAGACTCTCTCTAAAATTTTTTAATGTTGATGTATTGCTTGTTACGATATATGCATTTTTTTCCAAACTTTTAGCTAATCTGTAAACACCAATTGCTGAACCAATTGCATCTATATCTGGATTTGCATGTCCCATAACCATTACTTTACTTGATTCTTTTATCAAATTCTCTAAAGCATGTGCAACAACTCTGGCTTTTACCTTGGTTCTCTTTTCTACTTCTTGTGCCCTTCCTCCAAAGAATTTGTAAATATCATTTTGTCTTATAACAGCTTGATCTCCACCTCTACCAAGTACTATATCCATTGCTGTTTGAGCTGATTTATATTTATCCTTGTCAACATCACCTTCATTTGATATTGCAATACTTAGTGTAAATTGAACTTTTTGCTTTGGATCAAGTTCTTTTATTTTATCAAGTATACTAAATTTGTCTTCTTTGATTTGTTCAATATATTTTTGTTCAAAAATATAAACATATCTATCTCTATCAGATTTTATTACTATACCATTTGTTTCATTTGCCCACTCATACACAACTTTATCAATCTCTGCAATGTACTGAGCTTTTTCTTCACTTTCAAGCATTTGCATATTTTCTTCGTAGTTGTCTATCATAATAATTCCAACACAAGATTTTGAATCATTATATTCTTTTTGTAATTTTATATTTTCTGTTTCATCAATAAAATATAAAATTGCCATATATTCTTCTGCATCTGTTTTAGAATATCTTTTTGAATTAACAAATTTCCCAACTACTTTGTATTGTCTTTTATTAACTTGAATGTTTTTTTGTATTGATTTATCAATTTTTTCTTTTTTATTTTCAATTTCATCTTTTAAATCAAACATAATATCATTCACAAATGTGTTGATATCAATATCTGCAAATTCAGAAGCAAATTTGGAACTTTTCCACACAACATTTCCATCTGTTTCTAATATGATAAGTGGAAATGGTGAGTTTATTAAACTTGTTTTTGCTGCAGAGTCTACTGTTAATGTTAAGTCTTGTAATGTTTCTGATATCTCACTTTTTCTCTTGTTGTTTGCAAAATATGTGTACCCTATTATTAGTATATATAATATGACTGATGGTATTATTAGGAATCTGCTTTGATAGCATATTGCTACTAATAATACTAATATTATTACTAAATAAATTTTTGTTCTTGATACTAAGTTATCAAAAATCTTTTTATTACTTGTTTGCATAAAACACTCCTTTACATATTATATTGTACTTCCATTTTGCGTTTTTGTCAATTTTTATATACTTTTGATTCGATTTTTTATACATTTTTATAGTTGCATTAAAAAAATGTATATTAAAAACTGTCAAAGGGGGCGTCCCAATTGACAGTTTTTAATCCTATTCTTCTTCTTTTTTAACACCATCTATTAATAAAATAAATTTAACATTTCCTTCATTACCATTTTCTAACATAGTAAAGTTATTATAATCATTAGCCAATTCTGTTAATTTATCTGCTCTATCAGCAACATCTTTAACATCACCTTTAATAAAGTTACAAATCTTTTCAATTCCATCTTTATTAAATTGTTGCATTCCGTCTGCTAATTTATTAGAACCTTCAGCTAATTGCTCTGTACCGTCTGTTAATTGTTTTAAAGCTGATTTTAATTCTGCAATTCCTTTGTCTGCTTCGTTTAATTTTGAATTAATTAATTGTTCATATTTGCTTAATTCTTTGTCAATTTCTGTGTCTGCTAATCCACCGTTTAATTGTTTTTCAATTAAGTTGTTAGCAACTTCGCTTGCTATTGTTGCTGTGTATTTTCCAGCTAATTCTTCTGCTGTTTTATTTGCAACACCATCTATTGTTTTATTTAATTCTACTTTTGCTTTATTTCCATAAGCATTTAGAACTTTGTCTTGGCTTAATTGCGCTTTTAATTGAGCTACTATGTTGTTTTGAATTTGTTTTTCATATTGTTTTAAAATTTCTGTATTTCCTTTTGTAAATGTGTCTGCAACATCTTGTGTTACTTTAGAAATGTATGTGTTTAATTCTGCTTTTATTTTTTGTTCAATTTGTGTTGCATATTTGCTTGAAATTGAATCTATTTTTGTATCTATTTCATTTTCAACACTTGATAATGTTGAGTTTGAAACTACTCCAATTATTTGTAATGCTTGAACATCTGTTATGCTTGGGTTTATTGCTTTTATTTGTGCTATTTGTGTTGCATAAGCCTTTGCATATGCTTGCATTTGTGCAGGTGTTAATGTTGCCGCATTTACTTTTTTGCTATCAATTACAGTGTTTACTGTATTTTTAGCTTCTTTTTTCATATCAGATTCTAATTCTGCTAATAATGCACTTATTTGTGGATCTTGTTTTGCATTTGCATATACTGTTTTTATATCTTTAGCTAATGCTTCTTCAAGTTGTTTTTCTTGTTCTTCTGTTAATACTCTTCCACCGTTTTTTTCTATTTCTGCTAATTTTTGGTTTACAGCCATTTTTGTATATTTCATTGATGTATCAACTACTGAATTTTCTAATTCTGTTTGATGATTTTTAATTGCATTTTGTGCTTCTATTTTTGCTTGTGCTTCAATATCAGGAAGCATTTTTTCCATTTCTTTGTTTATAACATTTATAATTTGTTTTTTAACTGCTTCTTTGTTTGATATTTTGTTTCTAATTCCATAATATTGTGTCATTTTAGAATCTAATGCTGATGATAATTGGTTTGCACCATCATTTAATTGGTTAGCACCGTCTTTTAATTGTGCTGTTCCATCAACTAATTGTTTACTAGCATCTTGTAATGTATTTATTTTGCTATACATTTCATCTAATTTGTCAAATACTTTTAAGTCATCTTCTTCTAAAACTTTTGGTGTTATATATGTTGTAATTGTGCTTGTTTCAAAGTTTTTAGCGTCCATTGTTATTTCAACATTGTTTGGTATTTCAATATCTTTTTCTGAAACACCTAAACTTTCTTGTAATCCAGGCATTGCAATTCCTGCAACAATTGTTTTACTTCCATCATTTATAACTTTACCACTTGAAACTTCAACATTTTCAGCGTTTTCGTTATCAATTATTGTTCCTGCCATTACTACAAATGGTACATACATTTTTACATTTTTACCGTTTACTCTAACAGTTCTTTCTTCTTTATTTGTGTATTCTAATGTAATTTTAACTTTTCCGCTTTTTCCAGCAATGTCTTTTGCTTCAATTTCTTCACCATCTAATTCATATTTTATTTTGCATTGAACTGGTAAATCTTTTGAGCTCTCTCCTTGATAATAAATATCTTTTTTATTTGCATTCCATGTAAATGTGCTTCCATTTTGTGTGAATGTTTCTTCACCGTTAGTATTTTTTATATTTAATAAATCTGATAAATCTGTTATTGTATCTCTGTTATCAGAGTTTTCAATATGTGTGCTAACTATTGTTTTATAGCTATTTCCTGAAGCATCTAATTTTGAATATACAGTTTCGTCCTTAGTATATGCAAATACAGGGGCTGTGTATCCAACCATAGAACATAAAACTGCACTTGCTACTACTTTAGAAATTATTTTTTTATTCATATTATTTCATTCCTTTCTTATTTACAATTTTTCATTCCGATTGTTGTTTTACAAATTATTTTGTCAAATAGCATTAAGAATGCTGGTAATACCATAATTACGCTTAACATACTCACTATTGCTCCTCTTGACATTAATGTACATAGTGATCCAATCATTTCTATTTTTGAATATGCTCCAACTCCAAATGTTGCTCCAAAGAAACATAGTCCACTTACTACTATTGAATTTATTGATGTTCCTAATGCGCTGTCTATAGCTTCTTTCTTTGTCTTTCCATTTTTTCTTAAACCTACGTATTTTGTTGTTATTAAAATCGCATAATCTATTGTTGCTCCTAATTGAATTGTTCCAATTACTATTGATGCAACAAATGGTAATGTTGTGTTTGTATATGTTGAAAGCCCCATATTTATGAATATAGCAAATTCAATTACTGTCATTAAAACTACTGGTAATGATACAGATTTTAATACAAACATCATTATTACAAATATTACTCCAATTGATACGGTATTAACACTGTTGAAGTCGTGGTTTGCTATTTCTACTAAGTCCTTCATTAATGGACCTTCACCTGCTAAAATTGCATTTTCATCATATTGTTTTATTATGTCATTTACTTTGTTAACTTGGTCATTTAATTCATCTGTTGCCATTTCGTATTTTGAATTGATTATTACTAATTGATATTTGTCATTTTCAAATACTGATTTTATATCATCACTTAGCATTTCCTCTGGTAATGCTTTTCCTGCAACTTTTGAATACGCCATAGTCCATTCTATTCCGTCTAAATCTTCAATTTTATCTAGCATTTCGTTTAATTTGTAATCTGGTATATCTTTTTTAACTAATGCTAATTCTGTTGATACCATATTGAATTCTTCTTTTAAAGCTGTGTTTGCTTCAACACTCTTTAATGTTTGTGGTAATGATTTATCTAGGTTGTAATAAACTGATGTATTTCTATATCCATAAACTGCAAATGGTAATATTATTAAAAATGCAATTATTATTGCTTTGTAATGTTTAATATTGAAGTTTTTTAAGTGTACAAATTTTGGTAAAATTTCTTTATGTTTTGTTTTTTCTATTTGTTTATCAAATATCAATAATACTGCTGGTAAAATTGTTACAACACTTATAACTCCTATTAAAACACCTTTTGCCATTACAATTCC
>CAZHCX010000008.1:0-11408 GCA_964531445.1 uncultured Clostridium sp.
TTTATATAGTTATTATAGTAGTTATAATTGTTATAAACAGTTATTAAAAAGAGATAATTTAATAACAAAGACACGGAACAAAAGATATTTCTTAAGAAATATCTTTTGAGTTACATATAACATCTTTAAATTCAGACAAAATATTAAGAGCCTGTAATGGTGAGATTTTATTGATATTTAAATCTTTAATTTTATTTATAACAGTTTGGAATTTTATATTTTCAATATAAGCATCATTAGATTTTACAACAGATTTAGTACCATCTATTATTTTATATGATATTTTAAGTTCTTTTATTTTTTTCTGTATACTTTTCAATGCTATTAATTGGAAAGCCGCATTTCACAAGACTATCATTTAATTTTGTTAATTTTAAATTTAATTTTTCTGAAATTAATTTTGCATCATCATCTAATAAAATAAAGAAAGCCCCAGCTTTAAAAATATAAATTTTTTCTTTATCCTCCTTCTTTAAATCTTGATAGATATTATATAATTTACTCATTTCAAATTCCTTCTTTCGTACTTTTTCGACAATTTTATTATAAAAATGTCGAAAAAAGTAAAATGTTTTACAAAAGAGCCTTTTTCATTTACAAAAGTAATTTTAATTTTTTAAATATTCAATATTTCTTTGATGTTAAATTATATAGAAGGGTCATATTTTTTAAATTGTATGGGTTAAAATATGTTGTTGGTATTTTAACTAGACTTTCAAATGAAAATTTAAAATAAATAAAAACACAAGACTTTTTTAAATTTCAAAAAAAGTCTTGTACTTTTTTAAATTTATTATTATAATAGGAAAAGAAACAAAAAATACCAAGGAGGAAATTTAAAATGTACATATTTAACAAGATAACAGTAAACCCACAACTACCAAAAAGAATAGAAAAACTATCAGAAATATCAAACAACCTATGGTGGTCATGGAATACAGAATTTCTAAGACTATTTAAAATGATAGACAGAGATTTATGGGAAACATGCGAAAAAAATCCGGTAAAATTCTTAAGACAAGTATCACAAGAAAAACTAGAAGAAATAACAGAAAACACAAAATTCTTAAAAGAATACGATAGATTATCAAAACAATTTGAAGACTACATGAACAGCAAAAACACATGGTTTTCAAACAAATATCCAGAAAATAAAAACGACTTAATAGCATACTTCTCAGCAGAATATGGACTAGACCAAACTATTCCAATTTATTCAGGAGGACTAGGAATACTATCAGGAGATCACTTAAAATCAGCAAGTGATTTAGGAATTCCATTAGTAGCAGTAGGTCTATTATATAAAAATGGATACTTCAACCAAAAAATCAACGGATATGGAGAACAAAGAACAGAATACAACAATGCAGAATTAGACAATTTACCAATCAATCCAGTAAAAGACGCAAACGGAGAAGATTTAATAATAAATGTAAAATTCGAAAACAGAAAAGTATATCTAAAAGTTTGGAAAATAAATGTAGGAAGAGTAAAACTATATTTATTAGATTCTGATATTGATAAAAACAACGAAGAAGATAGAGGAACAACACTAAGATTATACGGTGGAGACCAAGACATGAGAATAAGACAAGAAATTGTTCTAGGAATGGGTGGAACAAACCTACTTACAAGAGCACTTGGACTAAAACCAACAGTATATCACATGAACGAAGGACACTCTGCATTCTTAATATTAGAATTAATCAAAAACATAATAAAAGAAAAACAAGTATCATTCGAAGTTGCAAAAGATATAGCAAGCTCAAAAACAGTATTTACAACACATACACCAGTACCAGCTGGAAATGATATATTCCCAATAGATTTAGTAGAAAAATACTTCAAAGACTTCTGGCCAAGATTAAACCTAAGCAGAGAAGACTTCTTAAAATTAGGAATGAAACCATGCGTTGAATTAGAACACGGATTCAATATGGGAATTTTAGCACTTAAAGTAGCAGGAAAGAAAAACGGTGTAAGTAAATTGCACGGAGCTGTTTCAAGAGAATTATTTGGAGATGTATGGCCAGAAATAGCAGCAAACGAATCACCAATTACATACGTAACAAACGGAATTCATACATGCTCATGGTTAGCACCAGCATTAAAAGAATTGTACAATAAATATTTAATGCCATACTGGCAAGATAACATCCACAATAACGACGTTTGGAAAAACATTGACAACATTCCAAATGAAGAATTATGGGGAACACATCAACAAAGAAAACAAAAATTGTTAGAGCTAGTAAAAGAAAGCACAACAGAAAGATTAAGAAGAGAAGGATATAATTACGAAGAAATAAACGATATCACTTCAAAACTTAATGTAAATGCTTTAACAATCGGATTTGCAAGAAGATTTGCAACATATAAAAGAGCAACATTAATATTCAAAGACCTAGAAAGAATAACACAAATATTAAACAATCAAGATAGACCAGTACAATTAATATTTGCAGGAAAAGCACATCCAGCAGACAAAGAAGGTCAAGATTTGATAAAAAGAATACACGAAATATCAATGATGCCACAATTCAAAGGGAAAATATTCTTATTAGAAAACTACAACATAGCAATGTCAAGATATTTAGTAAGTGGTGTAGATGTATGGCTAAATAACCCAAGAAGACCAATGGAAGCATCAGGAACAAGTGGACAAAAAGCATCAGTAAACGGAGTAATCAACTTCAGTGTACTAGACGGATGGTGGGCAGAAGGATACAACCAAGAAAACGGATGGACAATTGGAACAAATGCAGAATTCACATCATACGAAGAACAAGACATAGCAGATAGCCAAAGTATGTATCACACATTAGAAAGCAAAATAATACCAATGTATTATAACAAAAACTCAGAAGGAATATCAGAAGAATGGCTAAGAACAATGAAAAACTCAATTATAACAACAGGTGGAAATTACAGCACATCTAGAATGTTAGTTGACTATACAAACGATTTATATATGCCATTATGCAACTTAACAAAAAAATATTATGAAAATATCGACAATGTAGCAGAATTCAATTTATGGAAAAAGAATTTATATGTAAATTGGAAAGATATTAAAATATCTCAAAAGAACAATTTGAACAATATTACAATGGATGCAGGAAATAATATTGATGTTAGATGTGAAATACAACTTCCAAATGTTGATATAAACAATATAACAGTAGAATGCTATTATGGAAAAATATTAGACAACGGTATAGTAGAAAATGTAAGTATAATTCCAATGAAATTAGAAAGCAAAGATGAAGAACAAAAACTTTATGAATATACTGCAAAAATAGAACTAAAAACAGGCGGAAACTATGGATATACGTTCAGAGTAATGCCAAAAAATGAAATGTTATTAGATGCAGAAAATATGAATCTTGTAAAATGGATAACAGGATAGGGATTGAGGGACGTTCCTTAAAATCCCTGTTTGAAGGGAAAAGGGGACACTCCTTGGAATATTTAAAAGCAATATTCTAAGGAGTGTCCCTTAATCCCGGATAGAAGGGATTTTAAAGACCGTCCCTCAATCCCTTTTTTAAAATCTAAATTATTTATAGAATCATATTCAAATCCAATAGTATAAACATTAGTAGCAAAGATATCTTTATTTAAAAGCAGATTAAAATTCTTATTAGAATTTGAATCTGTGAATTTTTTTACAGAAGTTATAATATTAAGTTTTGGATTATTCCTTGCAATTTCTGATAAAAGAGTTTTTCCAAAATTATTAAAACCTAGAATTCTAACATAAGGTTTTGTTGTTTTTGAAACTTGCATATCTTTTTTTGTAATTCCAAGTAAAGCATATAAAAGAATTCTTTGAATTCTAGTTGATGTATATCTTTTAGATTTTACAAGATTTAACAATTCAACAATGCTATTACAAGAATCAGCAGCTTTTTTTATAGAATATTCTAGACCTTCTGAAACATCTGGTAGATTTGATATTTCTTCTATTGACATTTTTCTTAATACATAAATTATTTCTTTTTCAAAAATACTTAAATCTTCAACAATATGACCATTTTGAACATTATCGATTAGTATAGAATATGTAGATTCTGGAACTAAATCTTTTATAATATCAAAGCTTTTATTTTTGACTAAATTTCTAATTGCTGTAGCGCTTGCAATGTTATTAGAAAAATTAATGCTGTTATAATCAGATTCGATTCTCTTGATGCAAATAGGGTTTATATTACTCTTATATTTTTTTAGAGCTTTTAGATATTCAATTCCTAGTATATTGTTTGGAGAAGATAAAACTCCAGAGTATTTTCTAATATCTCCAAGGTACATAAGTAAAGCATTTTCACGAGCTTTGGGAAAAGATAATCCTTTTTTTAATTCATGTGATAATATGTTTTTATATTCAGTAGGTTCGACGGTTAAAACATCAGCAATTTTACTTAAAACAGCTATATCAGAAGTTTCTGCACCAAAAGAAAGAGTATCTACAATTCCAAGTGAATTCAAAATTTTTATACTTCCATCTGCAAAATTTTCTGCACTAGAAATTGAATATAGAACAGGCAATTCTATAACTAAATCAACTCCATTTGCAAGAGCCATTCTAGTTTTTTCCCATTTATCAACTAATGATGTTGAACCACGTTGTGTAAAATTTCCACTTATTACTGCAACAGTATAATCACATCCACTTAATTTTTTAGATTGTTCTAAATGATATAAATGACCGTTGTGGAAAGGGTTATATTCAGATATAATTCCAAGTACTTTACTCATTATTTGCACCTTCTTTCAAATAGATTTTATGAGTATTATAGTATTATAATTTTATCAAAAATAAAAATTTAAAACTATTGTTATTTTTTATGTATATTGATATAATATCATAAAAGATTAGAAAAAACAAGGAAGGCGTTAAAATGGAAAAAGTAATTATATATACAGATGGTGCATGCTCAGGAAACCCAGGACCAGGAGGATGGGGAGCTATTTTAATGTACAAAGATACAAAAAAAGAAATTTCTGGAGGAAAGAAAGATACAACAAATAATGTTATGGAATTAACTGCTGCTTTAGAGGGATTAAAAATGTTAAAAGTACCATGTGAAGTAGAGTTATATAGTGATAGTGCGTATCTTGTAAATGGATTTTCTCAGGGGTGGATTTACAATTGGCAAAAAAACAATTGGAAAACTGCTAGTAAAGAGCCAGTAAAAAATAAAGAGATTTGGCAAGAAATTTATAATTTGACAAAAACTCATAAAGTTAAATTTATTAAAGTGAAAGGTCATGCTGATAATGAATTTAATAACAGATGTGATGAACTTGCAAGAAATGCTATAAAATCTTTATAACTATAATGTTACAAGAATATTACATTTTTATTACATTGTCTAAAAACATTGAAAAAAACTAAAGATTAAATTATACTTTTATTGAGTATAATTGATATAAGGGGGACAAAATGGAAACATTTGCTGACTACATATTAAAAGAAACAAATTTTATAAGTAAAATAGATATTTTAAACAGATTGCAAAGATTACTAAAAGAAAGAAGAGGAATTACAATATTCTTCAACAATACAGTAATATTTAAAGCAGAAATAGCAAGAATGTTTATTGATTATGCACATATTGATGAAGTGGATAGAAATTTAGTTTTAACAGCGTGCCTTTTATGTAATTGTAAAAAAATAGATGGACCACAGAGTTTAGAAAGTTTACATTCTTACGCAAAAAAAGGAGCAGATTTTTTGGAATCACTTGGATTTGATAAAAGATTTTGCAAAATTTGTGAAGAAGTAAACAGATATAGTGGAAGCGAGCCAAGAGAACCAGAAAGTGATATTCTAGAATTAGTTGATAATTTTGGAGGAATGCTTTTAGATAGACCAGAAAGAGCTGGATTTTCTCCTGAAAAAGCATTAGTACAATTAGAAGAAGAAACATTCAGAAATAAAACAAATATATATTTTGAAAGATTCAAAAAATTTGTTATGGAAATGCAGGAGGTAGAGGTATAATGGAAAATCAAGAAAGAATGGGAACAGTCCATATGAAGGCATTAGATGCACTTAAAAAAATGTGTGAAGAACAATCAATAGCAAGAGTTATTGGAAGCACATTAGAAAAATTTGAAAGATTAGTTCAATTAGCCGTAGAAAAATTAAGAAATGTAAAAAATAGATTAACAAAAAATGATACTAAGAGATTACAGGGTAGTAAGATAGAAGTACAAGAAACAAAACAAGACAAAAATACAGGCATATTTACAATAGAAGATCAACAAAAATATATGAGTCAAATAAAAAATGAAAGAGGAGAAATGGACGAAATAGATTTGTAAAAAAGACGATAAAGTCGTCTTTTTATATATGCAGGGATTGAGGGACGTTCCTTAAAATCCCTTTAAACCGGGATTTTAAGGAACGTCCCTCAATCCCTAAAGAAGGAGAAATTAAGATGTACGAAGTATTTGCGGATTTACATGTTCACATAGGTAGATCAGAAAATGGAAAACCAATTAAAATAACAGCAGCAAGAAGTCTAAACTTTGCAAACATTGCGAAAGAATGTGCAGACAGAAAAGGAATAAACATAGTAGGAATAATAGACTGTGCATCACCTTATGTAATAGAAGATATAGAGAATTTCTTAAAAACAGGAGAGGCATACGAACTAGAAGATGGAGGAATAATATACAAAGATAAAGTATGTATATTATTAGGAAGCGAAGTAGAAACATCAGAAAAAGGAAGAAATGGAAAATGCGGAGCGGCACACAATGTATGTTTCTTTCCACATCTAAAAGATATAAAAGCATTCTCAAACGAGATGAGCCATCATATAAAAAATATCACACTAAGCACACAAAGGTCAGACTTATCAGGATATGATTTGATAGACATAGTAGAAAAATACAATGGAATACTAATTCCAGCACACATATTCACACCATTTAAAAGTTACTATGGAAATTGTGCAGACAGAATTCAAGATATATTCAAAGAAAAATATGACAAAATATTTGCAGTAGAATTAGGGTTAAGTTCAGATACATTCCTAGCAGATGAAATATCAGAACTTGAAAACAAAACTTTTGTAACAAACTCAGATGCGCACTCATTACCAAAAATAGCAAGAGAATACAACAAAATGCAAGTAGAAGATATATCATTTAAAGAAGTGGTAAAAGCATTAAAAAATGAAGATGGAAGAAAAGTTGTAGCAAATTACGGATTAGATCCAAAGCTAGGAAAATATCATAGAACATTTTGCGACGAATGCAATCAAGTAATAGAAACAAAAGAACCAGTAGAAGTTTGTCCACACTGCGGAAGCAAAAAAGTAACATTTGGAGTTTTTGATAGAATAGAATTAATAAAAGATAAAAAAGAAACAAAGAGTCCAGAAGATAGACCACCATACATATATCAAGTACCACTTGGGTTTATACCGGGAGTAGGTGGAAAAACAATAGAAAAATTATTAGATACATTTGAAACAGAAATGAATATATTACATAAACTTTCAAAAGATGATATAGAAGCGGTTGTAGGAGAAAAAGTAGCAAACTCAATAGAAAATGCAAGAACAGGAAATGCAAAAGTGCAATCAGGTGGTGGAGGAAACTACGGTAAAATAATATAGTTCTAAAAAATTTCTTATTGAATACACATTATGTATAAAAGTGTAAACAGTAAGGAGTTTTTTTATGAGAAAAACAAAAAATATAAAAAATCTTATTTTAAATCACATAGAAATAAATAGCAAAGAATACATACTTGTAACATTAATTTTTGTTGTTGGAATATTTTTGGGAGTAATGTTTATAAATAATACAAAAGAAGCACAAATATCAGAAATTACAACGTATATGAATAATTTTATTGATAAATTAAAAAGTGTTGAAAATTTAAATAATTTAAGTTTATTAAAAACAACATTGATTGAAAATATAATACTTGCAGTTATTTTGTGGTTTTTTGGGACAACAGTAATCCGGAATTCCAATAGTTTTTGGAATAATATTATATAGAGGTTTTTGCTTAGGATATACAATATCTTCAATAATTACAATAATGGGATTAGGAAAAGGTTTATTATTTGCCTTATCAGCATTATTATTGCAAAATATAATATTCATTCCAGCTATTATTGCAATAGGGGTAAGCCGGATTTAAATTGTATAAATCAATAATAAAAGATAGAAACAAAGATAATATAAAAATAGAAATATTAAGACACACAGTATTTTCATTGATTATGTTATGCGTATTATGTATCTCATCTGTTGTAGAAATATTAATATCAACAAATTTTTTGAAAAAAATTATAAAATATTTTTAAAAACCTATTTACTTTTTTTAAATAGTTTGATATAACATATAAAGAATTTATGTAAATAAAATATTTTGATATAGGGGTAAGGAAAATGGAGAAACAATTAAAACTTTTTTTTGAATTTTTAGAAAACGATAAAAAATTATCAAGCAACACATTACAATCATACAAAAGAGATTTAAAACAATTCAGAAGATATATAGAAGGATGTGAAGTAGCTTATACAAAAGTAGACGAAGAAGTAATGCAAAACTACATTGAATATTTAGAAGAATTAGGAAAAAAACCTTCAACTATTTCAAGATGTATAGCATCAATTAGATCATTTTATCAATATGTATTAAAAAAAGGTAAAGTAAAAAAAGACCCAACAAGAACAATACAATCACCAAAAGTAGAAAAAAGAACACCATGTGTTTTAACTTCAAAAGAAGTAGAATTATTGCTAGATCAACCTAAAGATATAGATTTAAAAGGTGCTAGAGATAAAGCAATGCTAGAATTTGCTTATGCTACAGGAATGAGAGTTACAGAAATTATTTCATTAGATATAGATGATGTTAACTTTAAAGAAGGATACGTAAATTGCAGAAAGGCTAACAAACAAAGAATTATTCCATTAGGAAAATTATCATTAAAAGCTTTAAAAGAATATACAGAACATGCAAGAGAAATATTAATAAAAGATGATAATGAAAAAGCTTTATTTGTAAATGTTAATGGACAAAGATTAACAAGACAAGGATTCTGGAAAATTATTAAATATTATAAAGAACAAGCTCATATTACAAAAGATATAACACCACACGTTTTAAGACATTCATTTGCAACACACTTATTACAAAATGGTGCAGATTTAAAATCAATTCAAACAATGCTTGGACATTCTGATATTTCATCAACTCAAGTTTATATGCAATTCCAAGATGAAGGGATAAAAAATATTTATCAAAAAGCACATCCAAGAGCGTAAGTTTAAGAATATTAATATATCAAAATAAAAATCTGTTACTTAATTGCAACAAAAAATTTAAATTGTCAAGAGAAAAAACAAAAAAACTCTTGACATTAAGTTTTTAATGAGGTATAATAAATACCGTTACAAGAAGAAGCAATAAACTTCTCACCTTAGCAAAAGCAAAAGGTTAGAAAAATAAATATATTAAATAGTTTAAAACTATGATTATTTATATTGAATTGACTTGTAACAAAAAGTCAATTTTTTTATTGCCAAAAAGCAATAAATAATGGAGGTGTTTTATATAAAACAAGAATTACCTATAAATGGTCAAATTAGAGAAAAAGAAGTTCAATTAATAGGAGCTAATGGAGAAAAACTAGGAGTAATGTCAACAAGAGATGCTTTAAACAAAGCAGCAGAAGATAACTTAGACTTAGTTTTAGTTTCACCAAATGCTAAACCAGCAGTTTGTAAAATAATGAACTATGGTAAATACAAATTTGAACAAGCCAAAAAAGAAAAAGAGGCAAAGAAAAAACAAAAAGTTTTAGAAGTAAAAGAATTAAGAGTTACACCAAATATTGAAGAACACGACTTTGAATTTAAATCAAAAAATGCTAGAAAATTTTTAACAGATGGAAACAAAGTTAAAATAACAGTAAGATTTAGAGGAAGAGAAGTAAACAATTCAAAAGCAGGAGAAGTTGTTCTTAACAAATTTATAGAAAAACTAGAAGATATTTCAGTAGTTGAAAAACAACCTAAATTAGAAGGTAGAAATATGTTTACAATTTTAGCTAAAAAAGCGTAATTTAATTAGAAATTTAAACTAGATAAATTGCGAAATTTTATATACAAAAAATTTTAAGGAGGGAAAACTCATGGCAAAATTAAAAACAAATAAAGCCGCTAAAAAAAGATATTCATTAACAGCAACAGGAAAAGTAAAAAGAACTAAATCAAACAGAAGACACTTATTAGCAAACAAAACAAAAAGACAAAAGAAATCAGGAAAAGTTCAAAACGCTTATGCAAGTAAAACTTGTGAAAATACAATCAAAAAATTACTACCATACGGTGGATAATATCAATAAAATCGATTAATTAAGGAAGGTGAAATAAAAATGGCAAGAGTAAAATCAGGAAGAACAACAAGAGCAAGACATAAAAAAATATTAAAACAAGCAAAAGGATATTTTGGAGCAAAACACTATAGATTCAGAAATGCAAATCAAGCAGTTATGAAATCATTATCATACGCTTATGTAGGAAGAAAAGATAAGAAAAGTGATTTCAGAAAATTATGGATAACAAGAATTAACGCTGCTGCAAGAATGAATGGAACAACATACAGCAAAATGATTGCTGGTCTTAAAAAAGCTAATGTTACAATAAACAGAAAAATGTTAGCTGAAATCGCAGTAAGTGATCCAAAAGCTTTTACAGAAATAGCTGAAATAGCAAAAAATGCATAATTTAAAAGCGACAAGAGTTTTAAAAACTTTTGCCGTTTTTTTATATTTGCAACAAGAGTCCCAGGCTTTTTTGTCGCATTTTTATTGCTTTTTAATTTTAGGTTTAGCAATCAAAGAAGCCATATATCCAAAGAACACAGCTGCAGCAATACCACCAGCAGTAGCTTTAACACCACCGGTAAAAGCACCAACTAAACCAGATTCTTTAACGCCATCAATAGCACCTTTGGCAAGATTGTAACCAAAGCCTGTAAGAGGAACAGTTGCACCAGCACCAGCAAAATCAACTAGATGCTTATAAATTCCTAAACCACCTAATATTGCACCAGTAGTAACAAAAGTTACGAGAATGCGTGCAGGTGTTAGTTTGGTTTTATCAATTAAAATTTGACCAATAATACACAAAAGTCCACCAACAACAAAAGCTTTTAAAAGAGGCATCCAGTTAAAAACATTAGCCCAATTTATCTCCATAAAATTTCATCCTTTCAATTTAAATTAAAAATAAAATTATACTAAAATCATAAATAAAAAATATATTATAATTCAATGCTTATTGCATGAGAAATACTAGGAATACTTTCACCCTGTTGAGAAGTAGTCGAAGTCATCAATGCCCCAGTTGCAATTAATCATAACTTTTTA
>CAZHCX010000008.1:11418-24083 GCA_964531445.1 uncultured Clostridium sp.
TAATACCATAAACCAATCCATAATAAATCCTTTCTATAATTCAATACTAATGGCATGTGCAATTCCTGGAATAGATTCACCTTGCTGAGAACTAGTTGAATTCATTAAAGCACCAGTAGCAATAAGTAACAATTTCTTAACCTTTTTTTCTTTCAATTGTTTAAACAAATATCCAGAAAAAACAGTAGCACTACAAGCACAACCACTACCACCAGAATGAGTATCTTGAGAAGCTTTATCAAAAATCAATACACCACAATCATTATAATTAGGTTTGATATTATACCCTTGGGATTTTAAAATATCAATTGAAATATCTTTACCAATATGACCTAAATCACCACTAATAATAGCATCATAGTAATCAGGGTTTCTACCAGTATCTTTAAGATGAGCAATCAGAGTATCTGCAAAAGCTGGAGCCATGGCAGCACCCATGTTATTAGCATCTTTTATACCCATATCAACAATTTTTCCAGGAGTAATATGAGTAATATAAGGTCCGTTGCCTTCTTTTGAGATTACAACAGCTCCAGCACCTGTAACAGTCCATTGAGCTGTAGGAGGTCTTTGGTTTCCCAATTCAAGTGGGAATCTAAATTGCTTTTCAGCACTACAAAAATGGCTTGATGTAGCACATAAAACATTTTGAGCAAAACTTTCTACAGCCATAGCTCCAAGAGAAAGAGATTCAACAAAAGTTGAACATGCACCAAAAACACCAAAAAAAGGTATATTTAATTCACGAAGTCCAAAAGTAGAAGAAATACATTGATTAAGTAAATCACCTGCAAAACAAAAATCAATATTTTGCAAAGGCACATTGGATTTACTAATAACTGTATTTACAGTTTCTTTAATAATTATACTTTCGGCTTTTTCCCAAGTTTTTTCACCCCAAAATTCATCATCAAGAGTTCTATCAAAATATTTAGAAAGTGGACCGTTACTTTCTTTAGGACCAACAATAGATGCACAATCAACAATAGATGGGGGATTATCAAATTTTATAGTTTGCTTTCCTATTTTTTGCAAAAAAATCAACTCCTTATACAATTATTTTTTAATTCGTTTATAAAGAATTTTATATAACGCTGATTTGAACAGAACCGTTAAATAACAAATAAACAATGCCAACAATAATAGATGTAGAAATTCCAAAAACTAGAACTGGACCAGCAACAGTAAACATTTTTCCACCAACACCCATAATATAGCCCTCAGACTTATACTCCATTGCTGGAGAAACAATAGAATTTGCAAAACCAGTAATAGGAACTAAAGAACCGGCTCCAGCAAATTTACCAATTTTATTAAATAGATTAAGACTTGTTAAAAAAGCAGAAATACCAATCAATATAATAGATACAATAGTACCAGACACATCTGTTGCAATTCCCTGCTCTTTACAAATGTTTAAAATAATTTGTCCGATTGTACAAATCAATCCGCCAACCCAGAAAGCATTAAAACAATTTTTCCAGATGGGAGAATTAGGTGATTTATTATCAACATAATCTTGATAAGTCTGTTTTGTTTCAATAGGATTCATTAATTGCCATCCTTTCTATTTAGATCAATTAAAAAAGTTAAATCTAAATCAACAAAATATTCAGAAATTTTATTACCATCAATTTTTGCTCTTTGTTCTAAAACTTTCACGCCAGAAATATAATCAATGCTTTTTGAAGCTTCAGCGATTGTTTTTACAATAGCATCTTTCCACGAAACCTCAGATGTACCAGTAATTAACAAATGTTTTTCTATATCCATTTACAACCTCCTAAAATGTTAAATTTAAACATATTTTTAACTAAAATTTAAAATTTATACAAATTATAGAAATTTTTTAGAAATTAATATATAATAGCAGTGTCCATTTGGGGACGTTTCTGAAATGGACAAATGGACACAAGGAGGAAAAGGATATTATGATAGATAAAACAAGAGAATTGGCACTAAAAATTTTATATAAAATAGATAAAGAAAAAGCGTACTCAAATATAGCTTTAAATGAAGAAATAAAAAATAATAGACAAAAACTAAACGAAAAAGATATAGGGTTAATTTCTGAAATAGTTTATGGAGTTACAACTTGGAGACTAACATTAGATGAAATCGTAAAAAAATATTCTAAAATAAGAATAAAGAAAATTTCACCATGGATAATAAATATATTAAGAATGGGAATTTATCAAATAATATTTTTGGATAAAATTCCAAAATCTGCTGCTGTAAATGAAAGTGTAAATTTAGCTAAAAGATACGGACACAGTTCTAGCTCAAATTTTGTTAATGCAATTTTAAGAAAAGTTGATAAAAAAGATTATGAAGATTTTTTCCAAATTAAAGATGATGTGGAAAGAATTTCTAAAACAACTTCAATGCCGGAATGGATAATAAAAGAATTATTAAAAAATAATAATAGAGAAAAAGTTGAAAAAATTTGCAGAAATTCAAATTTAAAACCAAAAACAACAATTAGAATAAATAAACTAAAAGCTACTAAAGAACAAATGCAACAAGAATTAGAAACAAGAAATATTGAATTTGAAGAAATAAACGATACTGAAAATAATGAAGATTTTTTAATATTAAACAAAGTTAAGGATATTGAAAATCTAGATTTGTTCAAAAATGGATATTTTACAGTGCAAGATATTTCTGCAGGATTAACAGCAAAAATTTTAAATCCACAAGAGGGAGAAATGGTATTAGATGCATGTTCTGCACCAGGTGGAAAAACAACATATCTAGCTGAAATTATGAATAACAAAGGAATTATAGAGGCTTGGGATATTCATGAACATAGAACAAAATTAGTTCGAGAAAACGCAAAAAGATTAGGTATAGATATAATAAAAACTGAAGTTAAAGATGCAACAATCTATGACAAAAATTTAAATGAAAAATTCGACAAAATTCTACTTGATGTACCATGTCTTGGAATTGGCGTTATAAAAAGAAAACCAGATATAAAATGGCAAAGAAAAGTAGAAGATATAGAAGAAATAACAACTATACAAAAGCAAATATTACAAAATTGTTCAAAATATTTAAAAAAAGGTGGTACTTTAGTATATTCAACTTGTAGTATTTTACAAGAAGAAAATCAAAAAATTATAAATGAATTTTTAGAAGAAAATAAAGACTATAACATAGACAAACAATGCAACATAGAAATTTTACAGGATGAAGAAAAAGATGGCTTTTTTATATGTAAATTAAGTAGAAAATAAAATATTACACAAATATTACAAAAATATTACATTTGTATTATAAATAACTAAAAAGTATTGACGTTTTTGATATAAATGATAAAATTAGAAAGAATTAAATATAACTTTGCAAAAAAATGTATTTTTAATAAAAAAATGCAAATTATATTAATGAAAATAAAAATAAGGAGAAAACATGTCAACTTGTCTTGGATTATATATAGAAGAAAATATAATTAAATATGCAAAAGTTTCTAAAGATCGTGATAACATTAAAGTTGAATCTTATGGCGTAAAAGTCTATGATAACCTTGATGAAGTTATAAAACAAATTATTGAAGAAACATACAGTTATAAAACACCAATTAGTATCAATCTATCTGAAGAAACATATAACTTTTTTGAAGTATTTGCTTTATTAAATAAAAAAGACTTGCCAAAAGCAATAAAAACAGAATTTGAAGCATATTGTTCAGAAAAAAATTATAACCCAAATGTTTTTGAAACAAGATATGCTTTAACTCCAAATACTGAAGAAAAAGAAAAATTAAGAGTAATACACATTAAAGAAAACAAACTTGAATTAAATAAAAAAATACAAACATTTGCTACGTATAACTTGCAAAATATGACTTCATTACCAATGGATTTATCTGCGGTAATGAAAACAAACGATAAAGAAAATTGCTTAATAATTAATATAGAATCAAAAACAACAATCACAAAAATCTTAAATCAAAACATATATGATGTTAAGCAGTTAGAGTTTGGAATGGAAGATATATTACAAAAAATTAATTTAAAAGAAAATTCTATACAAAAAGCTTATGAAATTTGTAAAGAAACAACAATATATACTTCGGAAGGACAGAATTTGTTAAATGAAGAATCAAGCCACTTAGAAGATATAATGCCTACGTTATATGATATTGTTGGACAAGTAAGAAAAACATTAAACGAAAGTATGGATAGAATTGATAAAATATACATCACAGGAACTGGAGCATTAATAAATAATGTTGATTTATATTTTGAAGAGTATTTGGAAAATGTAAAATGTGAAATATTAAAACCAAGTTTTATAAAAATAATGCCTGATATAAATATAAAAGATTATATAGAAGTAAATTCTGCAATTGCATTAGCTTTAAACGGACTAGGTGAAGGTATAACAGGAATGAATTTTAGAAGAGTACCTTTATCAGATAAATTAAAAGAATTTTTAACAATTGAAACTGGCGGAAACAAAAATAAAACACCAAAAACAAAAAACAACAAACTAAATAGCGCAATTGTAATGGATTTTAATGTTCCACTAGATGCAATTGAAAAAGGATTACTTAGAAGTGCAGCAGGAGTATTAATTTTAATTACAGTATACGGAGGTTTTTCTTCACTAATAAAAAAACAAATAGATAAAAAGAACGAAGAAGCAAATCAATCTATAAACAATACAAATGCACAAATGGCTTTAATTGATAAAGATATTAAAGAGATACAAAGCAAAACAAGCAAATATACAAGTAAAATAGCTAATTTGGAAAAAATTAGTGAAAAAGTACAAGAAAACAATAGGGTTAAAAAATCAATACCTATACTATTAAACAAATTAATGTATATTATGCCAAATGAAGTGCAAATAACATCTATTCAAAATACAACAGGAACACATATAGAAATACAAGCACAATCAAGAAGTTATTCACAATTAGGATATTTAACAACAAGGTTAAAAACAGACAACATCCTAACAAATGTAATTTCTACAGCAGGTCAACAACAAAATAATATTATTACAATAAAGATAGAAGGTGATTTGCCATGAAAAAGTTTTTAATAAGTACAATTATTGTTTTGTTACTTGTATTAGCAGGATATACAGGTGTAAAAGGAATTAATATTGGTAATTTTCAAGTTTTAGGAGTTATGGATATAAAAAAAGAAGATGAAGCACTAGATGAAAATATAAAACAAGCAACAAAATTAGCTAGTACAGATTATTCTAAAAAAATAGATGACTTAAATAAATCAATAAAAGAATTTGAAAAAACAAAAGAAAATTATGAAGAAAAAGCTAGTATAAGTACAGAAAGTGAAATTCTATCAGCGAATCAATACGGCGTATATGAAATTGGGATGCTTTGGATAGAATTAGGAAATCATGCAAAAAGTGAAGGTGTTACAATGGATGTTACAGCAAGAAACTTAACAGAAGTTGAATCAAACGCATCAACACAAGCGGATAAAAAATATAGCTGTAACCTATACTTTACAGCAACTGGATCTTATGCAGGAATTGCAAGTTTTATAGAAGATATAGAAGATGATTCTAAATTAGGATTCAGAATTGATGATTTTAAAATAGTACCATATTCACAATCAAGTAGCAATACTGATTCGGAAAATAAAGATACAAATACTACAAGTACAACAAGTGGCAACACAAACACTTTACAAGCAACATTTACATGTAATGATGTTATGATAAGAGGTGTATCAGAAAGTTCTGTATCAGCTTCTCAGAATAATAATGAATCTGGTAATACAACACAAAATAATACAACAGATGACGGTAAGATTAGACAAAAAGCAAATGGTATTGATGATTTAAACACAAATAAAAATACAGAAGATGTAAATAATACCGCAGAATAGCTAAAGAAGGGAGTAGAAAATGGCTAAAAATATCATTAAAGAAATAATAATTGTATTATTACTAATGCTAGCGATAATATTAGTTCTTGGAGTACTACTTTACGGATATATTCCATCAAATAAGATAATTCCAGAAAAGATTTCTTATACTACTCCAGAAGAAGCAAAAAAAGAATTAGAAACTGATGTTAACGAAGATGATGATGAATTATACATTGATTATCATGTGGATTCAACACAATTAAACAATTACAAAAGAATACAAGAATATGTTCCGGGAAAGAAAAATCCATTTTCATCATTGAATAGTGGAAGTGGAACAACAGCAACGAATGAAACAAATGAAACAAGCGAATCAAATCAATCAAATAATACAAGTTCGTCAAATAGAAGTACTACACAAGTAACAACAAATCAAGAAGAAAACACAACAGAAAATAATACTTCTTATCTTCCGGACAAAGGAACTAAATAACATTTAAAGTAGTTATTAACATTATATTTATTTTATGATAAATATAATATATATATATTATATCAAAAGATAAAAGGAGGGAAAACTGTAATGAGAAAAGAAGAAAAAGGTATCACATTAGTTGCTTTAGTTATCACAATAATCATACTTTTAATCCTAGCTGCTATATCAATAGCTTCTTTAAGAGATAGTGGATTATTCGGAGCAGCAAAAAATGCTGTAAACGAAACAAACAATGCAACATTAAAAGAAAACACAACATTAAATGAATATGAAAATTATGTTGTAAACTACACACCAAAAGCAAACAGCTAATTTTTAATATTATAATAAATAGGCATATGCATATACTTTTATGTATATGCCTATTATAAAATTTATAAACTAACAAAGGGGAAAACTAAATGAATACTATATTTTACATTATGATTTTTTTAATGGGAATAACATTTGGAAGTTTTTATACTTTAGCAGTATACAGAATTCCAAAAGGGATAGATATAACACACAAACACTCATATTGCCCAAATTGCAATCATAAATTAAATTTTTTAGACCTAATACCAATATTTAGTTATATATTTTTAGGAGGAAAATGCAGATATTGTAAACAAAAAATAAGACCTAGATATTTAATTCTAGAAACATTATCAGGATTATTTTTTGTAGGAATTGCATATTTGATGAGAATAAATATATATAACTTAGAAATAATAAAAATAATAGAATATGCATTTTTTGTTTTATACTTTACATTTATAATTTTAATGTCAGGTATAGATAAAGAATACAAAAAAATTAACAAACCGGTATTAGTATATGGAATTATAATTTCAATTATGTATATAGTATATCTATACATAATAGAAAAAGCTAGTATATATAGATATGTTATATATTTAGTAGCATTTGTTTTACTTTTACTAGTTGATACAATAACATTAAAAAAACACGCAAAAAATAATTATACATATTCAATATTAATAGCATTAATAATTATGGCGATATTTACAGGTGAATATGTAACAATAAGTAGTGTGATATATGCAATACTTGCTATAGCAATAGATTTAGTATTGAAAAAAATTAAAAACAAAAAAAACAATACAAAGAATAAAGAAAAAGAACCAATTGGTTTATACTTATCTGTTTTTAACATTCTATACTTTATAATAGTTTTAGCATTTTGCAACCAAATAATTTAAACAGATGGAAGGAAAAAAATGAATATAAGAAATGAAAAAGGTCTTACAGGAATTGATATATCAATTTCTATAGTGATTATTACAGTTTTTATTGCACTTATTGCAAATTTAATAGCGAATATAAATATTAATTCGAAAGAAACAAATAGAAAAACAATTGCTACATCTTACGCTGTTCAGGAAATAGAAAAAGTAAAAGGACTAGGATATGTAGAAGATTATGAAGATAAAGGAATAGCTAACGAAGAAATTTTAAGAGAATCAGAAATTCCACAAGATAATAATAACAAAGGTGGATACTATAAGACAGTTTTAATAAAAGATTATACAGCAATACCTGGAAATGAAGGAAAAAAAGAAAACCTTGTAAAAGAAATAACTGTAAAAGTATCATATAAAGTAGCTGGAAAAGACAGGGAAGTAGCAATATCAACATATGTTACAAAGGAGTAAATTATGAAAAGCAATAAAGGTATAACTTTAACATCACTAATTATTTACGTAATTGGATTAACGATAATGGTTGCAACAATAGCAACATTAACAACATTTTTTTATAAAAATATTGATGCCGGAGATATAAATAATGACACAACACAATACACTAAATTTTCAAGTGTTTTTTCAAATGAAATAAATAGAAAAAATAATAGAGTATTAGACTGTAAAACATTAGAAAATGATGAAGCAGAAGAAAGTTATATTATTTTTTCAAGTGGAAACCAATACACATATAATAAAAAAAGTAAATCAATTTATAAAAACAGTTCAAAAGTTTGTGATAATGTAGAAAAATGCAGTTTTTCATACATTTATGAAGATTCAAAATTTAAAATTACTGTAGAATTTAAAACTGCAAACATCAATATGACTGGAGAAAACTCAATCATATATATTATAAGATAAGTGAAAGAGAGGAACGAATAATATGGAAATGAGAAGAAGGCTACCAATAGGAGTAGAATTGGTAAAAAGAAATATTGTTACAGAATCAGATATTGAAAAAGCGTTAGAATATCAAAGGAAGCATCCTAATACAAAACTAGGAGATATACTAAATATTCTAAAAGTATGTGATGCAGAAAAATTAATTCAAGCAATTGGAGATATACTAGGTGAAAAAGGCGTTTATGTTACAAAAGAAAACTTAAAAATAAATCCAACAGAATACTTATCTTTAGAGAACTGCAGAAAATATAAGTGTGTTCCATTTGAAGTAAATGGAAGTCGTATAAAAGTATGTTTTACAGACAAAATGATAGGTGGAAAAACAGATCCAGTTAAAATGTTATTATTAAACAAAGGTCTTGTTATGGAAAATTATATAACATTTGAAAACGAAATTGAAAGAATACTTAATTCATTAGAAAGTGCAACACAAAAAGACATAACAAAAACAAATATTGCATCAGGAACTATTACAGAATTAGTTGATAACATTATAACAACTGGAATGAATAAAAGAGCCAGCGATATTCATATAGAGCCACAGGCAAATGAAATAAGAGTAAGATACAGAATTGATGGTGAATTATACACTGCAACAACAATAGAAAAAGAAAAACAATCACAAGTAATAGGAAGATTAAAAGCAATATCAGATATGCACCAAGAAAAACAAGAATCCCAAGATGGTAGAATTTTATTATATGATGATTACAATATCCGTGTATCTTCACAACCAAACGTATATGGAGAAAAATTTGTTTTAAGATTGTTAAAGAAAAACGAAAATATCAGAAATATATTTGAATTAGGATATCCAGGAACAGAGGAAACACTAAAGAAAAGCTTTAACAAGAAGAATAGTATTGCAATTGTTGCAGCTCCTACAGGTGCTGGTAAAACAACAACATTATACAGTATAGTTGACTATTTAAACTCACCGGAAATAAACATAACAACAATAGAGGACCCAGTAGAAATAAGAATTGATGGATTAAATCAAATTGAAATAGGAAATAAATCAACATTTTCTGGAGCATTAAGAACAGTTTTAAGACAGGATCCAGATATAATTCTACTTGGAGAAATTCGTGATAGAGAAACAGCAGAAATAGCAATTCAAGCTGGACAAACAGGTCACTATGTGTTATCAACAATACACACAATCGACGCAATAGAAGTAATAAATAGACTTAGAAAAATAGGCGTATCAGATTATGATATAGCAAGTACAATAGCAACAACAGTATCACAAAGACTTGTAAGAAGACTTTGTCCTGAATGCAAAAGAGAAAGAGATTATACAGAAGAAGAGAAAAAAATAATGACAAAAATCTCTAATAAATATGGAGATGAAATCAACTTTGACAATGTAAAAACTTATGACGCTGTTGGATGCGAACACTGCAATCACACAGGGTACTACGGAAGAATTGGTGTATTTGAGATATTAGATATATCAGATGAAATTAAAGAATTAGTAGTAAAAGGGGCATCAACAATAGAAATAAGAAACAAGGCAATAGAACAAGGATATAGACCATTAATAATTGATGGAATAAAGAAAATATTAAATGGAGATACAACCTTAGATGAATTAAACAGACAACTTATAATATTCTAAACAAAAGAGAGGGGAAAATATAAACATGAATATGGATAAAATTTTAGATACTGCAATAGAAAGAGATGCATCAGACGTACATCTAATTTGCGGAAATAAACCAATGCTTAGAATTTCAAGAGAGTTAGTTCCAATTGAAGAAATGGAAGTATTAACTGAAGATGATATGAGTGAAATGTATGATTACCTAGTAAGAGGAAATATGGATAAGGATGAAGTATTTAATACAACAAGAAAACTTGATACATCTTATGAATATAATGGAATTCGTTTTAGAGTAAATATATCACTTTCAAATGATGTGCCACTATGTACACTAAGAATTATAAAAAACACACTACCACCTTATGAATCACTTGGGTTACCAGACATAATAAAAAGAATGACATATCAACCTCAAGGATTGATATTAGTAACAGGTAAGACAAATTCTGGTAAAAGTACAACATTAAATGCTTTAATAAACGAAATAAATGAACAACAAAATAAAAAAATATTAACACTTGAAAACCCAGTAGAATATAGACATACATCAAAAAAATCATTAATAGTACAAAAAGAAATAGGAAGAGGAAGAGATTCTTTAACTTTTAGTGATGGTGTTAAAAACTCTTTAAGAGAGGACTGTGACATCCTTGTAATAGGAGAGATTAGAGATAAAGTAACAATGGAAGCAGCTATAGAAATGGCCGAATCAGGACATTTAGTAATAGGAACATTGCACACAAAATCTTGTGCAGAAACAATAGACAGAATGATAAACTTCTATGAAGTAAGAGATCAAGCAAGTGTTAAATATTTGTTATCATCACTTCTAAAACTAGTAGTATCACAAAGACTATTAAAAGGAAGAGATGGAAAATTAGTATTAGTGCCAGAAGTAATGGTTGTAGACAACATTGTAGCTGGTATAATAAGAAAAGATAAAATAAGTGTATCTGAAATAGAAGATGCTATTCAAAGTTCAGATAAAGGAAGTATAGGTCTTATTAATTCTATTGCAAAACTATTTGTTGAAGATAGAATCACACTTGACCAAGCAAAATCACAAATAGAAGAAAAAAATATAGAAGTATTAAATAGAACAATAATGCAAATGAAAATAAGAAGAGACGGTAATAGAATATAACAAAGAAGGGAGGTATTAAAAATGCCTACATACATGTACAAGGCAGCAACAAGTTCAGGATTGATATTTAAGAATAGAGTAGAAGCGGCAAGTAAAATGAGTCTAGTAAGATCATTAAAACAAAATGATTTAATGCCAATTTCAATTGAACAAGTTGCATATTCTTCTAAAAAGCAAAGAAAGAAAAAGAAAAATATAAAAGATATAGAAGAAATAATGAAAAATGTAAATACAACGCAAATAACTACTAAAAAAACTTCTTCAACAAAAGAAAGAATAAATATGTATTTGTCAAAGACAGAAAAAGTTACAACAAGAGATTTGGTTATATTTACGCAAAATTTCTACTTATTAAAAAAAGCAAACTTCAATAACATACACGCATTAAAAACAATATTAGATAGTACAGAAAACCCTACATTTAAAGGAATAATTGAAGATATATTAGCAGGTGTAGAAGCCGGAGAAAATATGTATACAACAATGGAATATTACACTAAGGAATTTCCATTTATATATGTAAATATGATTAAAGTTGGTGAATTATCTGGTTCACTTACAAACTCTTTAGAACAAGCTGTAAAATATCTTGATTCAACAGAGGCTTTAAATAAAAAGATTAGAAGTATTTTAATACCTAATATAGCTCAATTTGTTTTCTTGATAGTAATGTTATTTGTTGGAACAATAGTTGCAATACCAGCAATTCAAAATGTATATGATGCATTTGACTCTGATGCTGAATTACCAGCAATAACAGTATGGTTCCAAGGTGTAGTAAATTGGCTGATGAATTACTGGTATGTACCATTAAGTTTTGTAGCAGCAATTGCCGCAGCAATTATATTTTATATTAGAACACCTAAAGGAAAATATAATTTTGATTATTTTAAATATAAAATGCCAATATTTGGACAATTAATATTTGCGTTAGATTTTTCAAGATTGATGAAAGCAATGCTATTAAATTTAAATAATGGTATGAGAATACAAGAATCAATTGAAGTAAGTAAAAACGTTATTCAAAACTATGTAATGTTATCAATAATCGAAACATCTATAAATAACATAATTATAGGTGATTCGTGGATAGAGCCATTTGAAAGATCAGGACTTGCAAAACCTATGATAACAGAAATGCTAAAAATTGGTATGCAGACTGATTTAGCAGAAATGATGGATAAATTAGTTGAATACATGGAAATTGATATTGACAATATTATGCAAAAGATAATGAAGGTTTTACCTGAGGTTGTTTATATTATTGTTGGTGTTGTGTTAATTTTCTTTGTATTGGTAGTTTTGGTTCCATGTATACAAGTTTATATGGGTGGATGGCTACTTTCAGCAGCTGGAGTATAAAAAGAGAAGGCTCTAAATCTTTGAAGATTTTGGGGCTTTTTTTGTAAGTTGA
>CAZHCX010000008.1:24183-26345 GCA_964531445.1 uncultured Clostridium sp.
AAAAAAGTGTGCAGGGTTTTAATAAAAGATTTAGAATATAAATAGTAGGTGAGATTATGAAAATTGGTATAGATTTAGGCGGAAGCCATATAGCTATTGGAGTTTTAAATAATAGTGGATATATTCTTGAAAAAGTTGAAAAAAGGCTTATGACTAAGGAAAAGAAAGATATAAAAAATTCAATAGAAAGTTATATTATACAAAATGTTAAAGATTTGAGAGAAAAATATAAAATATCAGAAATTGGAATTTCAGTGCCTGGAACAGTTTCGAATACTGAGATTATAAAATCGGTAAATTTAGGTGTTAAAAACTATAATTTAGTAGAAAATTTAAAGAAAGAAATAGATTTGCCAGTAAAAATAATGAATGATGCAAAATGCGCAGCACTTGCAGAAAGTAATTTTGGAGCATTAAAGGATTATAAAAGAAGTATATTTTTAACTCTTGGAACAGGTATTGGCGGAGCTGTTATAATAAATGGACAATTGTTAGATACAGGTAATTTACCAGGTGCCGAATTTGGACACATGATAATCCAAAGAGATGGAATAAAATGTACATGTGGAAAAAATGGTTGCTTTGAAAGATATGCATCAATGAAAGCATTTAAAACGAACTTAAGAAATTCACTTGGAGTTGATGAAACAACAAGAGGACAAGAATTATTAGATATGATAAGAAAAAATGGAGAAGATGAAAAAATAAAACCTATAGTTGATGAATTTATTGATTATTTAAGCATAGGAATATCAAATTTAATAAACATATTTGAGCCAGAAGCAGTTGGAATAGGCGGAAGTTTTGTGTATTTTTCAGATGTGTTTTTGGACAAACTAAAGAAAAATATTAAAGATAAAAAATATTTATTTAATGAAAGAAAAGACTTAATTATAGTACCTGCAGCACTTGGAAATGATGCTGGAATTATAGGATGGTCAGTAGAAAAAAATTAGGTTAATTTTGTATTTGGAAATGCAAGATTAGAAAGAGGATAAGATGGATATTAACAATAAAAAAGCAACAAGACAAAGCTATGGAGAAGCTTTATTAGAATTAGGAAAAGAAAATGAAAAAGTTGTTGTATTTGATGCAGATTTATCAGCAGCAACAAAAACAAATTTATTTGCAAAAGAATTTCCAGAAAGATTTTTCGATATGGGAATAGCAGAACAAAATATGATATCAACAGCAGCAGGAATATCAACAACCGGAAAAATACCTTATGCAAGTACATTTGCAGTATTTGCAGCAGGAAGAGCGTATGATCAAATACGTAATAGTGTATGTTATCCAAAATTAAATGTAAAAATATGTGCAACACACGCAGGAATAACAGTAGGAGAAGATGGGGCAACACATCAAATGATAGAAGATATCTCATTAATGAGAACACTTCCAAATATGACAGTAATATCAACATCAGATGATGCTCAAACAAAATGGGCAGTAAAAGAAATAAGCAAAATAAATGGACCAGTTTATTTGCGTTTATCAAGAGTTGCAACACCAGCTATATATGATGAAAATCAAAAATTTGAAATAGGAAAAGCAGTTCAAATTGGAGATGGAACAGATGCAACTGTATTTGCAACAGGTGTAACTGTATCAGAAGCAATTAAAGCACAAGAAGCATTAGAAGAAAAAGGAATAAACATTAGAGTTGTTGATATTCATACAATTAAGCCAATTGACAAAGAAACAATTATTAGATGTGCTAAAGAAACAAAAAAATTGATTTCAATAGAAGACCATAATGTTATAGGTGGATTAGGCTCTGCAATTTCAGAAGTATTAACTGATGAATATCCTGTTAAGTTGACTAGGTTGGGAATTAATGACACTTTTGGAAAGTCTGGTAAGGCAGATGAATTAATGAAGTATTTTGGAATTACTTGGGAAGAAATTGTGAAGATGTTTTAGAGAATTTAATGTATTTTTTCTAGTAGTGTTACAGTAAAGTAAGAATATTTATTGTAGAAACGAAAGTTTAATATATATTTTTTAGATTTCCGTTCTCCAAGGCGTTTTAGATACTGGGAATTCAAATTAATGTTACACACTAACTAGTAGTAACAGTAATGATAAAAATTAGAGTTGAAAGAGTTTAAAAAACTATTGAAATTTTTTTAATGTTATAGTAGAATAATTTTGCAAGAAAA
>CAZHCX010000009.1:0-25983 GCA_964531445.1 uncultured Clostridium sp.
TACCTGCTCCAAATTTAATAGCCGATGGCTATTTTTTTTATTTATTTAAAGTATGGTAAATTGATATTAGTTACAAATAATCATTTAATGTTTTATTATTGTTTTTTTAAATAATTTATAGTAGAATATAATTAAATTTATAATGAAAGCGTGAAATTATGAAATATACAAAAGAATTTGAAAGATTAGGATTACCAAATTATTTCAAGTTTGGAATTGAAATTGAAGCAGATAATGTAAAAACTAAAGGAAAAGAAAGTTTATATACAGGGAAAAGTGCTGAATATATAAAAAGTAAAAATTGGCACATGGCAACAAGTAAAGAAGAAATGCTTGTCTCAGAAGGAGGGGCTGAATTAGTATCTCCTATATTAAGTGACTCCAAGCAAGATTGGCAAGATGTATCAAATATGTGTGAACAAATAAAAAAATATCCTGGTAAAAATGGCAATGAGGTAGTTGCAAATAGTAAATGTGGGCTACATGTTCATTTTGATTCAGAATGTTTAACAAGTAACCAAGAGAGATTTAGAAATTTTATGAGATTATATGCAGAATCAGAAGAATTATTGTATAAAATGTGTAATGATAAAAATGATCCTATTAGGAAAGGGGCTATAAACAAAGATTATAAGGGAATTCATATAATTTCTGCATTATGGAGAAATGGAATGGCAGCGCCTAGCAGTGAAAAAATTTTTAAAACATATTCAAAATGATACACTAAAAATTTCTCACAAAAAGTTTGGAAAATTAAAGATGTTTGCAAGTAAATACAAATTGGATGAACGACGTTATAATGGTCTAAATCTTACTAATATTGGAAACGAAAAAAAGAATACAATAGAATTTAGAATGGCTAATGGTACATTAAATCCAGAAGTTATAAAACAAAATGTATTTTTATATGCTTCTTTAATAAATACTGCTATACAAATGACTGAAAATCCCCAAAATTTTGAACAAAAATTAGAGTCTTTTTATAATACTGATGTAACAGAAAAACAAAAAGCTGAAAATTTTTTAAATCTTATAATGGAAAATGAAGATGATAGACAAATATATATGGATAGATGGGAATCTGTAAAAGATTCACAAATTTTTGAAAAAAATCCTAAAAGAGGATTTGCAAAAAATAGATTTAAAAGAAATGAATTTAAATTAATTGCAGCCAGAACTCCTGCAGACAAAGTTAAAGATGCATTTGCTCACATAAAAGAAATGAGGTCAAGAACAAAAGAAAAAGGAAATTTAGATTATGATAGATGATGTATATAAAAATGCTTTTAAAGAAGTATATGAAATTTTACAAAATACTGATGAAGAATTAATAAAAAAAGTACCAGAAAAGTTTATTGATTTTTTAAAAAATAATATGAATAATGAATATAAAACAAATATTAATGCCAGAATACCAATAAATAAGCAATCTATACTTTCTGAATCAGAAGAAATATTATCTCTTATTTTTAGAAGTTATTGGGCTACAGATGAAGAAAAAATAGAATTTGCAAATAAAGATAAACAGGATTTTATAGAAAACGAGAAGTATAAAGAAAAACAATACAAAGATATTACAGAAATATTTAAAGAAAAGAAAAATATAAACAAAGTTACTTTAGATACAGATTTAATTGTCAGCCCTAAGGAGAATATTATAAAAAAATGGTTTAAAAAATTATTGAATGTATTAAATTTAAAATATAGTAAAAAATAGTTGATATTTTTATAAAATTAATATAAAATCTAGAAAGGCAAAAGGAGGGAACAAATGATAACATTAAAAGACATTAAAGAAAACCCTGAAATTGATGCTTTAATAAGGGGCGCACAAAAACAATTAAACGCGTTAGGATATACGGAACACGGACATAGACACATTTCGATAGTTTCAAAAAGAGCGGGAGATATACTAGAAAAACTAGGATATCCAGAAAGAACAGTAGAACTTACAAGAATAGCAGGATACATGCACGACATAGGTAATTGTGTTAATAGAATAGACCATGCTCACAGCGGTGCAATACTTGCATACAACATTTTAAAAGATATGGGAATGCCAGTAGAAGAAAGAACAGAAATAATGATGGCAATCGGAAATCATGATGAAAACACCGGAAATGCAATAAGTGATATATCAGCAGCGATAATTATTGCAGATAAATCAGATGTCCACAGAGATAGGGTTGTGAATAAAAATTTATCAACTTTTGATATACATGATAGAGTAAATTATGCCGTTACAGATCAAAATCTTGAACTAGACGAAAAAGAAAGAAAAATAACATTAAAATTAACAATTGACACAAAAATATGCCCAGTATTAGATTATTTTGAAATATTTATGGACAGAACTATGATGAGTAAAAGTGCTGCAAAGTTTCTAAAAATATGGTTTGAATTAATAATAAATGATACAAAACTATTATAAAATTTGGAGGTAAAAAATGAAAAAAGAAAGTAAAAAAGCAAAAAGTTTAATGAAAGCAATAAAATTAACAACAATAATTTTATTAATTGTATTAATTTCAATGATAGGATTTTTTGGAATATATAAACAAAACAAAAATCAAATGAGTAATATAATAAAAGATTACACTTATGCAATGGATATAAATGGTGCAAGAAATGTAAGATTAGTAGTTGATACTGAAAATGAAGAAGAAAAAACAGTTGAAAATTACAAAAAAGCACAAAAAATAATAGAAAAAAGATTAAAAGATGCTGGCGTACAAGAATACAACATCAATTTAAATGAAACAACAGGTGCAATTACAATTGAAATGCCAGAAAATACAGATACTGACTCAAAAGTTTCAAATTTAAATACAACAGGAAAATTTGAAATTAAAGATGAATCAACAGACGAAGTTCTATTAAATAATGATGATATAAAATCATCTGAAGTTTTATATAACACAACATCAAATGGAACAGCAGTATATTTAAGCATAGATTTCAATAAAGAAGGAAAAAATAAATTAGAAGAAATAAGCAAAAAATATACTCACAGCCATGATGAAGAAACAAATGAAGCAACATCAAACGAAACAGAAACAGAAACAAATGAAACAACAGAAAATTCAACTGAAGAAAATTCAGAAGAAACAAAAAATGAAAATAAAATAAAAATGGAAATTGATGGACAACAAATAATGTCAACATCATTTGAAGAACCAATAACAAACGGAAAAATTCAATTATCAGTAGGAACAGCATCAACAGATACAAAAACAATTCAAGGATATTTTACACAAGCACAAAATGTTGCAACAGTTTTAGATAATGGAAATTTACCTGTTAAATATAATGTTGAAAAAAATCAATACATATTATCAAATATAACAGAAGAAAATTTAAAATGTGTAGCAGTTGCAGGATGTATAGTAGCTTTAATAGGAATTGTAATTTTAACAATCGTATTTAAAACAAACGGTTTAGTTGCTGGAATTTCTGAAATTGGACTAGCTGCAATATATCTAATAGTATTAAGATATACAAATGTAATGATATCAATTGAATCTATAGTTGGAATAGCTTTAATATTAGTATTAAATTATATATTCACATTTATGATTTTAAATAATATCAAAAAAATGAAAAAAGAAAATGCTGAAAAATTAGTAAATAAAGCAACAACTAATGCATATATAAAATTCTTTAATAGAAGTTTGCCAATATGCATAATGGCAATAGCATTTAGTTTTGCAAAATGGATACCACTAAGTAGTTTTGGAATGGTAACAGTTTGGGGATTAGTAACAATTGCTATATATAATGCAATTATTACAAAATCTATACTAAAAATAAAGGAAGAAAACAAATAGGAGGTATTTATAATGAAACAAAAATGTACAAAAATAATAACAATAATAATTGCCTTAATATTAGTTATAGGAACAATAATGATTGTTACAAAAGGCTTAAACTTTGATTTAAAATATCAAAATAATAAAAAAATAGAAATCAATTTAGGAAAAGAATTTGATAAAAAAGAAGTAGAAAATATTGTAAAAGAAGTTGTTGGAGAAAAACCAGTAGATGTAAGTGCAATAGAAGTATACAAAGATGCAATAAGCATTACAACAACAGAATTAAGTGATGAACAAAAAAATCAAATAGTTGCAAAAATAAATGAAAAATATGCAACAGATTTAGTGGCTGAAGACATAACAATAGAAGAAAACTCTCATATAAGAGGAAGAGATATATTAAAACCATACATAACACCATTTACAATACTTACAATAATTGTTTTAGTATATTTATCAATTAGATACTTTAAATTAAATGCATTTAAAGTATGTGCACAATCATTTGTAATAATATGTTTTGCACAATTAGTTTTATTAGCAGTAATGGCAGTTACAAGAATGCCAATAGGAATATGCACAATTCCAGCTGTCTTAGTTGTATATGTAATATCAACATATATTTGTACAGCTAGATTTGATAAAAAAATGGAAGCTTTAAAAGTAGAAAATAAATAAAGTTCTAAAAATAAATAACATGATTAAAAGTTGCAGATATAGTATCTGTAACTTTTTTTGAGTAAAAATAAAAAAATACTATACAAAACAAAAAAAGTAATGATATAATAGCATCAAAGATTAAAACGAAAAATGGAGGACACAAATGGGAAATATAGTTTTATTAGATGACCTAACAATAAATAAAATAGCAGCTGGTGAAGTTATAGAAAGACCAGCTTCAGTAATAAAAGAAATGGTAGAAAACTCAATTGATGCAGGAGCAAACAACATAACAGTTGAAATCAAAAATGGAGGAATATCGTTTATAAAAATAACAGATAACGGAAAAGGAATTGCAGCAGATGATTTAGAAATTGCATTCGAAAGACATGCTACAAGTAAAATAAGAAGTGCAGATGACTTAGATGTAGTAACATCAATGGGGTTCAGAGGCGAAGCCTTGGCGAGTATAGCAGCAATTGCAAATGTAGAAATGATATCAAAAACTGAAAGTCAAGATATTGGATACAAAATAGTTTTAGAAGGTGGAGATATTCTAGAAAAACACGAAGTTGGATGTCAAACAGGAACATCAATAACGGTAAGAAATTTATTCTTTAACACACCAGTTAGATATAAATTTTTAAAGAAGGATTATACAGAATCAGGATATGTTGAAGATGTAATAACAAGAATTGCATTAGTTAATCCAAACATTGCAATAAAATTAATAAACACAGGAAAAACTGTAATTCAAACAAACGGAAATGGAGATATAAAAAGCGTAATATACAGTATTTACGGAAAAGACGTTGCAAACGGAATACTTCCAATTGAATATACTTATGATGATATTCAAATTTCAGGAGTAATTGGAAAACCAGAAATTGCAAGATCAAACAGATCAAATCAATTATTCTTTGTAAATAAAAGATATATCAAAGATAAAACTGTATCTGCAGCAACAGAACAAGCGTACAAAGGGTTAATTCCAATCGGAAAATTTGGATTTGTAGTTTTAAATATTACAATGAATCCAGCAAAAGTTGATGTAAATGTACACCCAGCTAAATTGGAAGTTAGATTTGAGGAAGAAAGCAAAATATTTCAATCAATTTATCATGCAATAAAAGATACGTTGCTAAAAAGTGAATTGGTTGCAAATACAGAAAAACCAGTAGCAGGGACAGAAAACGATACTCTTAAAGAAGAAAAATCAGCAGGATTATTTGATTTTAGAAAAAATGAAACTGCAAAAATAGAAAAATATAATGACGAAGAGAGCAAAATAAAAACAAATGTTGGACAAGGTGGCCCAGTTAATACAGCTGATGTTTTAGAACAGCTAAAACAAATGAGAGAGCAAGCAGAAAAGCAATTAGAAGAAAATTTAATTGCAAAAATGAATTCAAATTCTACAGTAAATGAAGAAAATACTGAATATGTTGCAAAAAGTATGCCAAGCGAAGAAAGTATAGAGTGCGTTGCAGAAAGCGTACCAAGTAAAGAAAATTTAGAGAATGTTACAGAAAGTGCATCAAGTAATGAAAGTTCGCCAAATAATGATAGTAAGCCAAGTACAGAAAGTATAGAGAACGTTGAAAAAATTGAATCAAGTGAAGAAAATATTAAGAATTTAGAAAATGAAACACAAGAAGAAACAATCACAGAAGATTTTGACTCAATGTATGAAAAATTATTTGGGAAAAAACCAATTATTCAAACACAAGAAAACACAGAAATGCCAAAAATAGAAGAAAAACCAAATGTAATAACTTATGACTTGAAAAAAGAAAACATATCAGTATTTGAAGATAAAGAAGAAAGCAAAAAAACACTATATAAATTTATTGGAATAGTATTTAACACATATATAATATTAGAAATAGACAAAGAAATGTACATTTTAGACCAACACGCAGCACATGAAAGAATAATGTATGAAAAAGTAAAAAAGAATTACTATAGCGAAACATCAAAAGATTCACAAATGCTATTATTACCAGATATAATCAATCTTTCACACAAAGAAATGGAAATAGCAAAAGACAACATGGATATGTTTGTTAAAGCAGGATTTACACTAGAAGAATTTGGGGAAAACACAATAAAATTAACAGGTGTACCAACAATATGCATAGATTTAGACAACAAAGATTTATTCTTAGAAACACTAGATGAAATAAACACAGTTGCAAGAACTGCAAAACAAGAAAAAGAAGAAAGATTTATAGCAACAGTAGCATGTAAAGCAGCAGTAAAAGCAAATATGGTACTAGACAAAGCAGAAGTAGAAAGCTTAATGGACAAATTGTTAGAATTACCAAACCCATTCACATGTCCACACGGAAGACCAACAGCTATAAAAATGTCAAAATACGATATAGAAAGAAAATTTGCAAGAAAATAAAAAGAAAAATAAACAGAGATAACAAAATTGAAAAATACTAAAAATAAAGGAGAAAAAATATGATATGGATAATTATTTTAACAATATTAGTCTTATCAATTGTATTATTAAGATGGATGTGGAATAGTCTTGGAGGTATAGAAAATTCAAAAAAAGCAACATTCATAGTAGCTGGATTAATTGTCATATACATATTAACATTTATAATTTTTAATATTTCAAAATCAGGAATAGAATACAAAAATAAAGAAACTATGAATATGATAAGAGCTGTGCTTGTAGCAGTATTTACACTTGTAAATAGTTACATAGTATTACCATACACATTTAAAAGGTTAGATAAAATAGACAACGACGAAATAGATACAGATCAATTAAAGAAAAGTATGATAATTATGATAGTTGTAATAATAGTTATTTCAATATTCGAAGTATCATATTTAAAAAGTGTACAGCAAGGAATAATGTCCATTTCGGGACGTTTCTAAAATGGGCAGTGGAGGTAAAATAAAAAATGAACAAAGAAAAAGTAGTGGTTATTTGTGGACCAACAGCATCAGGAAAAACAGCACTTTCTATTGAACTTGCAAAAAAAATAAATGGTGAAATTGTTTCAGCTGATTCAATGCAAATTTATAAAGATATGACAATTGGAACAGCAAAACCTACACCAGAAGAAATGCAAGGAATAAAACATTATTTGTTAGATTTTGTTTCGCCGGATGAAAGATATAGTGTTGCACAATATAAAAATGATGCCAAAAAAGCAATTAAAGAAATTATAGCAAAAGGTAAAACACCCATAATAGTTGGTGGTACAGGGCTATACGTTGATAGTTTGATTTATGAGATTGAATATAACGATATTCAAATTGATGAAAAATATAGAAAAGAATTAGAAGATGAAATTGAACAAAATGGATTAGAAAGTGCTTATAAAAAAGCGAAGGAAATAGATCCAAAAGCAATGGAAAAAATAAGTACTAATGATAAAAAAAGAATAATGAGAGTTTTAGAAATTTACAATGCAACAGGTAAAACAAAAACTGAGCAAGAAGCAGAATCTAGGAAAAATCCTGTTGAATATGATTACAGAGTTTTTGCTATAAATTGGGATAGGGAAGTTTTATATCAAAGAATTAACAAAAGAGTTGATATAATGATAGAACAAGGTTTGATTGAAGAGGTTGAAAATGTTGTTAAAAAATACAACAAGTTTCCAACTGCAATGCAGGGACTAGGATACAAAGAAGTTGTAGATTATCTAAATGGAATTTATACAAAAGAAGAAATGATTGATAAAATAAAAATGGAAACAAGAAGATATGCAAAAAGACAGTTAACATGGTTTAGAAAAAATAAACAAACTGTATGGCTTGATGGAAAAAATGATGTACAAAATAATGTAAATATTATTTTGGAGGGAATGAATTGAAAGAAAAAGAAAATTTTATAAAAGAAAAAAATGATTTCGAATTTGAAAAAGAAAGTTTAAAAAGAAGAAAAAGAAAATTTAATAATAAGAAAGCTATTATTGGGATTATATTTGCAGTTGTTTTAATTTATATTGTATATGCAATTTATTTGCTTGTAAAAGAGCCAACTGATAAAGTTATGGTAGAACAGGGGACACTTTATCAAGAAGAAACTGACATTGGATACATTATTAGAAATGAACAAATTGTTAAAGGTAATAACTATAAAAATGGAATGGAGCAAATAAAGACAGAAGGAGAAAAAACTGCAAAAGGCGAATCTATTTATAGATATTATAGTCAAAATGAACAAAAACTAAAAGAACAAATTGCTGAATATGATTTAAAAATACAAGATGCCTTAAAAGGACAGACAAATGTGCCATATTCTGATGTAAAACAATTGGAAAATCAATTAGACGAAAAGATTGAAAAATTAAACAAAATGACAAGTACATCAGAAATATTAGAATACAAAAAACAAATAAGTGATATTATTACAAAAAAAGCTAAAATATCAGGAGAGACAAGCACTGCTGGATCATATCTAAAACAATTGTATACAGAAAGAACAAAATTAGAACAACAGCTTAATTCAGGTGCAGAATATATAAAAGCACCAGAAAGTGGAATTGTTTCTTATAAAGTAGACGGTTTTGAAGAGACATTAACACCAAATAATTTTTCTGCACTAAATAAAGAGTTTTTAGAAAAATTAAAATTAAAAACAGGGCAATTAATTGCAACAAATGATGAATGTGGAAAAATAATTGATATTTCAAAATGTTACATAGCAACAATAAGTGATAGTGGAAAAGCAAAAGAAGCGAAATTAAATAATAAAGTACAAATTAGATTAGCAAATAGTAAAATAATTGATGCAAAAATAACATATTTATCACAAGAAAATGAAGATGAAGTTTTGATAATTTTAGAAGTTGATAAACAAATAAATGAACTTGCAAATTATAGAAAAATATCATTTGAACTTATATGGTGGAGTAGTACAGGACTAAAAGTACCAAACCAAGCGATTAAAGAAGAAGATGGTTTGAATTATGTTGTAAAAAATAGAGCAGGATATTATGACAAAATATTAGTAAAAGTTCAAAGAAAAAATGATAAATATTCAATAGTTACAAATTATGACACAGATGAATTAAAAGAATTAGGAGTGGAAAAGACAACAAAAATTTCAATTTATGATGAAATAATGCTTAATCCGGACCTAAATTCAGTAAATGAATAAATATTACAAAAATATTACAGAAATATTAAAAAAATATTACATTTGTTAAAACTATTGACAATAAATGAAAAAAAGTGGATACTTATAGCATAATATGTAAAAGTGATTTTATTAGGAGGTTTTTTTATGTCAGGAGCATTAATGAACAAGGTGTGGAATTTATTTGGAATGGATTCAGCAGAAAACGAAGATTATGATTATGAAGATAGTATATATGATTACGATAACGAAGAGGAAGAAGAAGTTGAAGATAGAAAAATATTTGGAAGAAAGAATAGTGGAAAAGTTGTAAATATGCCACAAGCACAAAGTCAAGCAATAAAAATGGTAATATCTCAACCAACAACTTTTGAACAATCTGATGAAATATGCGGATTTTTAAAAGAAAAGAAATCTGTAATTGTTAATTTAGAATATGTAAACAAAGATGTTGCAAGAAGAATTGTGGACTTTATTAGCGGTGGAGTTTATGCTTTAGATGGATATATCCAAAAAGTATCAAATTCAATCTTTTTAGTAGCACCTTCAAATTATGAAATTACAAATGAAATGGCAAGAGAAGAAATAAAAAGTAAACTATCAGTTTCATGGTTAAAAAATAACAATATAAATAACTAATGCAGTTATTTATTTTAGGAGGAAAAAATGATAACACCTTTAGATATAGAAAATAAAAGATTTTCAAAACAAATGGTAAATGGATATAGTGTTGAAGATGTAGATGATTTTTTAGATGAATTAACAGTTGAATATTCAAAATATTATAAAGAAGTTAATGAACTAAGAACAAAAGTAGAAGAATTAAATAGCAGTTTAGTTCACTACAAAACAATTGAATCTACACTACAAGACACTCTTGTAATGGCTCAAACAACAGCAGAAGAAGTAAAAAATGTAGCAAAACAAAAAGCTGACCAAATATTAGCAGAAGCTAATGCAAATGCTCAAGCACAAGTTGACACACTAAAAAATGAAATACTTTTAAAACAAAAAGAATTAGATGATGTAAAAAAACAATTCGATATATATAAAGCTAAAATGGAATCGTTATTGATTTCACAATTAGAACTATTAAAAGACATAAATAAAGAAGATAACTAATTACTAAAGAAAACTGCCCTTAACAGGGTAGTTTTTTACGTTATTAATGTCATCTATTGTTGTATTAATGAAGAAAAAATTACAAATTTGGCAAAATATTACAGAACTATTAAATAAATATTACATTTATATTAATTCTATTGACATTATAGAAAAAAAGAATAAAATTATATCATAGGAGAAAAAGCAAAATGAGAATAATAAGTGGAACAGCAAGAGGAACAAAATTATATACGCTTGAAGGAAAAACAACCAGACCAACACTAGATAGAGTTAAAGAATCATTATTCAATATAATTCAAAACGAAATACCTGGTTCAGTTTTTCTAGATTTGTTTTCAGGAAGTGGAGCAATAGGACTTGAAGCAGCAAGTAGAGGGGCAAAAAAAGTTATACTTTGTGACAAATCAAAAGAAGCAATAAATATAATAAACAAAAATATAGAAAAAACACATTTGAACAATAACGTGAAATTATATAACTTAGATTATGAAAATTTAATAAAAAATAAAATAAACGAAAAACTAGACATTATATATATTGATCCACCTTATGATTCAGAATTTGCAATAAATGCAATAAAAATTATAATTAGTAAAGAACTAATTGATGATGAATCAACAATAATTATAGAAACAGATGACGAAGAAAGAATAACAAAACAACTAGAAAATTCAAAATTAGAAATAGTAGATAGAAGAAAATATGGACGAGCAGTCTTGATATTTTCTAAAATAAGAAAGGGGTAACACCATGGAAATATTTGAACTATTAGAATCTTTAGAGGATATAATAGAAAGAAGTAGAAATTTACCATTCTCAGCAAAAGGAATAGTAGACAAAGAAGAAATGTTAGATTTAATAAAGGAAATAAGATTAAAACTTCCTGATGAATTAAAACAAGCAAAATGGGTAAAAGAAGAAAGACAACGTATTTTAGTTGAAGCCCAAAAAGAAGCTGACGGAATTGTTAAAGAGGCTGAAAATAGAATAATATCAATGATTGACGAACACGAAATAACAAGAAAAGCGTATGAACAAAAGAAAGAAATAATAGAAAGTGCAAATGAAAGAGCAAGAGAAATTTCAAATGGTACAAAAGAATATGCAGATGAATTATTAGCTCATACAGAAGAAACATTAACAAAAACATTAGCAGGATTAGAAAAAAATATTTCTGAAGCACTTAAATTAATGGAAATATCAGTAGAAGATACATTAAAAACAGTTCAAAATAGTAGAAAAGAATTAAATTAAACAAGTATTTAGGAGGGAAACGGAGGTTGGTCATTCTCTCCTTTTTAAATAGAAAAATAAATGTTATAAAAGATGGAAAAAACAATCCATTTCAAAACGTAATTATAATTTAGAAAGGGATGGTAGTAAAGATGGCAAAGAAGAAATATAAAAAAAGAAAAACACAAAAGAAAAAAGCTTCAAAAATAGATTTAACAATAGTTGGATTAATTTTATTGAGTGTATTGTTAGCAGTTTTAATATACGGCAAATCAGGAGTTGTTGGAATAAAACTAAACGAAATTTTAGGTGGTATGATGGGAATTATAAAATATGTACTACCAATTGGAATATTTGCAATTGCAATTAAAGTAGCATGCGCAGACAATGAGTATTTATCATCAAAATTAATACAATATGCAATTTTATTAATAAGTTTCTCAGTTTTAATAAGTGTATATCAAATAAATACTGGTGAATTAACAATATTAAACAAAGATATAGGAACGGTTGTAAAAGATTCATATAATTTAGGAGCACATGGAAGTGGTGGAGGAGCACTTGGAGCAATTCTAAGTACACCATTAGTAAATCTATTAGGAGCACCTGGGGCAATAATATTGTGCATTGGAATAGTAATAATGCTTGCGGTATTTACATTTGGAATTAATATGTCAGAAATTATAAACAATGCTGTTGAAAAATCAGAAGATAGCAGAGAAGAAAGATTGCAAAGAAAATTACAATTAAAAGAAGAACAAAAGAAAGCCAAAGAAGAAGCAAGGAAGGAAGTTCTTGAAAATAGAAGAAAAGAACAAGAAAAAGAAATACAAAGAAGAATTGCACAGGCGGAAGTTCCAGAAGAAAATGAACAAATTAAAATCAATTTTGGAGGAAGAATTCTTGAAGAAGAAGACTCTAAAAAGAGAAGAAAATATGATCATAAAGAAGATGATTTAACACCTTTAACAAAAGAAAATAAAAAAACAAAAGAAATACATCCAGATGTTATAGAAAATAATTTATTTAGACAAGAAGAAGAAAAGAAAGAAGATAAAACAAAAGAAGTTTTACAATTAGAGCATGCAATGATTGTAGAAGACGAAAATTATGAATATCCACCAGTAGAATTATTAAGTAAAGGAAATAAAAAAGCAATAAAAGGTGGAGCAAAAGCTTTAACAGACACAGCAACAAAATTACAAAAAACATTATATAGCTTTGGTGTATCAGCTAAAGTAGAAAATGTATCAGTAGGACCAGCAATCACAAGATATGAACTAAAACCAGCTGAAGGTGTAAGGGTAAGTAAAATAGCAAATCTTGCAGATGATATTGCATTAAACTTAGCAGCAGAAACAATAAGAATTGAAGCACCAATTCCAGGAAAACAAGCTGTAGGAATAGAAGTACCAAATAAAGAAAAAGAGGCAGTACATTTAAGAGAAGTATTAGAAAGTGATGAATTTAGAGCAAATAATTCTAAATTATCAGTAGCTTTAGGAAAAGATGTTGCAGGAAATATACAATTAGCTGATATTGCAAAAATGCCACACGTTTTAATAGCAGGTTCAACAGGTTCAGGAAAATCAGTATGTATAAACACAATTATAACAAGTATAATTTACAATGCAAAACCAAGTGAAGTGAAAATGGTAATGGTAGACCCTAAAGTAGTTGAATTATCAGTATATAACGGTATACCACATCTATTAATACCAGTAGTAACAGACCCAAAAAAAGCAGCAGGAGCATTAGCTTGGGCTGTACAAGAAATGGATAATAGATACAACTTATTTGCAAGTAAAGGTGTAAGAGACATAAAAGGATACAACAAAGCAATAGAAAAAGAAGAAGGACAAGGAAAATTACCACAAATAGTAATAATTGTAGACGAGTTAGCAGACTTAATGATGGTGGCTGCAAAAGATGTTGAAGAGGCAATATGTAGATTGGCACAAAAAGCCAGAGCTGCAGGAATGCACTTAGTAATAGCAACACAAAGACCATCAGTAGATGTAATCACAGGATTAATCAAAGCAAATGTACCATCAAGAATAGCGTTTGCCGTATCATCACAAGTAGACTCAAGAACAATTTTAGACTCAGTAGGGGCAGAAAAACTTCTAGGAAAAGGAGATATGTTATTTTTCCCAACAGGATATCCAAAACCAGTAAGGGTTCAAGGAGCGTTTGTCTCAGATGAAGAGGTTGAGAAAATAGTAGGATTTGTAAAACAAAACGGAACAGCAACATATAGCGAAGATATTTTAGAAACAATAGAAAACAGCAATAAAACAGAAAAAGAATTAATACAAGAACAAGCAGAAGATGATGAAACAGATGCATTTTTAATGGATGCAATAGAGGCAGTAATAGACGCAGGAACAGCATCAACATCATTTATTCAAAGAAAATTCAAAGTAGGTTATGCTAGAGCAGGAAGAATAATTGACCAAATGGAAGAAAGAGGAGTAATTTCAGGATATCAAGGAAGTAAACCTAGAGAAGTACTTATGAGTAGAGAAAGATGGGAAGAACTAAAAATGGGAACGCCACCAGAGGAGACAGAGTAAAGTGTCCATTTGGGGACGTTTCTGAAATGGACAAATGAAAGAAAGGAGAGAAAATGCAATACAGAAAAAAGAAAATAATAGAAAAAATAGTAAAAAAGAATTACAACAACGAACTAGAAGAAATACTAGAAAATAAACATTTTGAAGAATATGTAAAAAGCACTCTCCTAAGCATACTTTATAAAATAGAAGCGTCATACAAAGATGTAGAAACAGTAAAAAAGGACGTTGAAACAAAAGAAGAATACATACTAAAAATATTAGACATAATAAAAAATGATTGCAACACGATAGATATAATTAAGATGAGTGATGAGGAAAACAGATTACCAAAAAACAAAACTTACATTATAGATAAAAAAACAAAAAGCATAATTGCTTATCCTATAGATAGAAAATTATTGTATGCAATTACCAAGATAGGAAAAAAGGACAAAATAATAAAAGATGATTATTTTTTGATAAATGAAACTTTATCTGATTTAATAAATGTTGGGGATAATATTAATATGGTTGAACCATTAAGAGATTTTAATGGTTACTCTTGGACAACCATTCCACAAGAGATTGAGAGCATTGACCATAATTTAATTTACCAGAACTTAAGAATATTAATAGGAAATAAATTTTTGAACAAATGGATAAAAAACAATGAATTTATAATCGATTATTATGATTTATTTTGTGAAAATTTAGAGTCAATTTATGGAAAAGAAAACAAAGATAAATTAATAGATTTGTTATCAAAAATATCAATATTGCTAAGTATTAAATTTAATACCTTAAAAAAAGAAGAACTTTTAAAAACAAAAGAAAAAATAGAAAATCAATTAAAAGAAATTGAAGATAAAGAAAAATTTGTTGAAAATATTACAAAAGATAAAACAAAAGTTACAAGGGAAATAAAGAAAATTGACAAAACATTAAGTGATAAAGAATTGTTACAAAAAGAATATTTAAAAAGAAACGAAAAATTGCCATTAGAAAGCAAAATTTTTAGTATGAGAATTTTAGCACAAATAATGGAAAAAGAGAGAGAAGATTATATAAAACAATTAGATAAGTTAAATGAATTACAAAATCCAAAAAAATTTGTAATATATCAAAATGTACTTGAAGAAAAGTATAAATATTTAAAATTAATTGATACTGAAAATATCGAGAAAGATATAGATGATACAAAAGAAAAAATTCAAAAATTATTTTTAGATATGATTAAAATAAGAATAAAAAATTGTCAAACAAAACAAAGTATAGAAAATCTTGTTTTTGAATTAAGGTACTATTTATTATTGCCATATAGGTATGAAAATAATAGTTTTGCCAGCAATATCTTAAATCAGGAAAATTTACAAAATAAAATCATTGAAGTAGAAAAATTACTTATAAAAAAAGCTATAGATTTAAAATATATACAAAAATTTTCAAATAATGATTATACAAATTTTGAAATACTAAAAAATATCTTTAATAATAGAATAATAAATTTAAACGATTCTTATATGAAAATTACAAAAGAAAAAGATAAATATTTTATTCAAATTTTTGATGAAAATATTTTTGAAGAAAAAATTGAAATACAAAAGCCAAAAGATTTGGAAATAAAATTAAATAAAAAAACAGAAATCATGACTAAATAATATTGATAAAAATTTGAAACAGACAAAAACAGAAAAAGCTCTATAATAGAGATAAAAGGAGGAAATTTATGAAAATAACTTTTTTAGGAGCGACAAAAACAGTAACAGGTTCTAACTATTTAGTAGAAGCAGCTGGAAAAAAATTCTTAGTTGACTGTGGAATGTGGCAAGGAAAACAAGAATTAGAAGAAGAAAATTATCAAGAATTTGACTTCAACCCAACAGAAATAGACTTTATGTTATTAACACATGCACACATTGATCACTCAGGAAGAATTCCTAAATTATATAAAGAAGGGTACAGAAACAAAGTATATGCGCATAAAGCAACATGTGACTTATGTACATTAATGTTACCAGATAGTGGACATATTCAAGAAATGGAAAATGAATGGAAAAACAGAAAAAGAATAAGAAAAGGACAAAAAGTAAGAGAACCACTATACACAGCAGAACAAGCATTAAGATGTTTAGAATTGTTTGAACCAGTAAAATATGATGAAATAATAGAAATAACACCTGAAATACATGCAAGATTTAACGATGCAGGACACATGCTTGGGTCAAGTGTAATTGAATTATGGGTAAAAGAAGACGGAAAACAAACAAAAACTGTATTTACAGGTGACCTAGGAAACAGTGATATTCCACTATTAAGTGAGCCAACTATGATAGAAGATACAGATTATTTAGTAATGGAATCAACATACGGAAATAGAAAACATCAAAAAAGTGAACAAAAAGCAGAAATGTTTTTGGATATTGTATCAGAAACAATTGATAAAAGCGGAACAGTTGTAATTCCATCATTTGCTGTAGGAAGAACACAAGAAATTTTATATGAACTAAATAAAATAAAAGAAAATACAGATGATGAAGAATTTTCAAGAAAATATGAAAAATTAATGAAAGTTCCAGTATATGTAGACAGTCCACTTGCGATATCAGCAACAGAAGTATTTAAAGAAAATATGGATTTGTTTGATGAAGAAACACAAGCAGAAATGGAAAGAGGAGACCATCCACTAGAATTTCCAGGACTAAAATTCACAGTAACAGCAGACGAATCAAAAGCATTAAACGAAAAACCAGAACCATGCATCATAATATCAGCAAGTGGAATGTGTGAAGTAGGAAGAATAAAACATCATTTAAAACACAACTTATGGAATCCAAACTCAACAATACTATTTGTTGGATATCAAGCACCAGGAACATTAGGATATAGCATAGTAAACGGCGCAAAAACAGTAAAAATCTTTGGTGAAGAAATAGCTGTAAACGCAAGAATTGAATATCTAGAAGGATACTCAGGACATGCAGACCAAGACGGACTAATGAACTTTGTATATTCATTTATCAAAAAGCCAAAGAAAATATTCTTAGTACATGGAGAAGAAGAATCGCAAGAAGCATTAGAACAAAAAATCCAAGACGAAGCAGAATTACCAGTAATAATACCAAATTATGGAGAAACTTATGATGTTAATGTTGATAAAGAAGTAGAATTAACACATAAAATTGATAGAAAATTACTAGTAAACAATAGAACAGAAATCTTGAAAAGATTAGAAAAATTAAAAGAAGAAATGTTAGATATGGAAGCATTTATAAAACAAGACATGGATAACAAAGAACTTAAAGATGAAGACATATTTAGAATTAGCGAAAAAATAAAGAATTTAGAAAAACAAATTTTAAATGTAATTGAAGGATAAAAATAGGGATTGAGGGACGTTCCTTAAAATCCCTGTTTGAAGGGAAAAGGGGACACTCCTTAAAAATATAAAAGTAAATAATAAAGGAGTGTCCCTCAATCCCGTGTAGGAGGGATTTTAAGGAACGTCCCTCAATCCCTCTAAAGGAGAAAAAATGGAGAATAAATATTTAAATGAAGCAATAATTGGAAATAAGAAAATGCTTGCAACTTTTACAGCAAAAGGTGAATTACAAAGATTATACTTTCCAAGTAAGGATAATAGACAATATATAAACTTTTTTCATACAGGTGTAAAGGTTAATGAATCTGATTTAATTTATTTGCATGATGATATCAATAATACGTACAAACAATACTATGATACAGATACAAATATTTTAAATACGGAGATTACAAATACATATTTTAATTTAAAGATGGTTCAAACAGATTTTATTTTAACAAGAGAAAATATTTTATCAAAAAAATATGTATTCATAAATGATGGTTCAATAGATTTGGATGTGCAATTTTATATTCATTCTGAATTGTTATCAGATTTAAATAATTTTGTTGGATGCAAAATTGTTGATGGTGGAATGTTACAATATGCTCATGATTTTGTGCTTGCTACATTTGCAAAAGGAAAAGATATAATTAAGCATCAAATTAACGGAAGCAAAGAAACAATTAAAAGAACTGAAATACATGACAAAGATTATATTGGGATGTCAAATGATTCTTCTATTGCTTATGAAATTGGAACAATAAAACCTGGTGAAAAGAAAGAGTTACAAATTTGTATTTCGATTGATGAAAATAAAAATATTTCTGATATTGAAAATGAAATAGAAAGAATTAAGAAAATTGATTTTGAAAAAGAATATATGACAGCAAAATCGTACTGGAGAAAGTATGTTAAAGACCACAATGGGTTGAAATTAAAAGAACCAGAAAATGCTTATGATGAAAGAATTTTTGAAATTTATAAAAGAAGCATTTTGTTATTTCCATTATTAACCAATATAGAAACAGGTGCAATAATAGCATCACCTGAAATTGATGAAAATTTTACAAAGTGCGGAAGATACGCCTATTGTTGGCCAAGAGATGCTGTATTTATTACAAAAGCAATGGATATTTTAAAAATGCAAAAGGAATCAGAAAAATTCTATAAAGTATTTTGCAAAAAGACACAAAGTAAAAATGGTATGTGGGAACAACGCTTTTTTACTGATGGAAAATTAGCTCCATGTTGGGGATATCAAATTGATGAAACAGCAAGCGTAGTTTATGGAGTATATGAACATTACAAATATACAAAATCAGAGAAATTCTTAAAAGAAAATTTGCAAATGTGCGAAAAAGCAGTAGATTTCTTAAAAAGATATATTAAAGATATTTTTGAAGAAAACGAAAAAAGAAAATATCATTTAAGTTATGATTTATGGGAAATGTGCGAAGGTGAACATTTATATTCGTTTGCAAGTATTTATTCAGCATTTGAATGTATGTTAAAAATATATGATGCATTAAATGGAAATGTTTCTGATTTTGAAAATAACAGATTAAAAGAAGAAAAAGTTTCAAAATCAAGAAAAGAAATTGAAAGATTACAAGTTGAAGTTAAAAAATATATTAACAACAATATGTATGATGAAGAAAAGAAATGTTATGTGAGAAATGCAAATGATAAAAAAATGGATATCAGCATTTTAGGTGCAGTTACACCATTCAATGTATTTAAGCCAAAAGAGAAGAAGGTTCAAAATACAGTTGAAAGAATAAATATGTCATTAAGAACATACACAGGAGGATATCAAAGGTTTGAAAATGATAATTATATGAATGGTAACCCATGGCCGATTGCAAATTTATGGATGACTTTATATTACCTAGAAACTGGTGAGAAAAAGAAAGCAAAAGAAACTTTTGATTTTGCAGTTAAAACTGTTGGGAAACATTATTTTATGGGGGAACAAGTTGATAATGAAACATTAAAACCTAATTGGGTTATAGGTCTTGGATGGTCTCATGCAATGTTTATAATTGTACTAGAAAAATTGTATGGAAATATGTAAAAAGTTTGGGAATACACTTGAAAACATTAAAAAGTTGATATAAAATAGTATTGCCTATAAAAAATAGGAAATACTAAATAGAAGGATGTTAAAAATAAGGAGGAATTTATTATGTCAGTAAAAGTAGCCATTAATGGTTTTGGAAGAATAGGACGTCTAGCATTTAGACAAATGTTTGGCGCAGAAGGGTATGAAATAGTAGCAATCAACGACTTAACAAGTCCTGATATGTTAGCTCACTTATTAAAATACGATTCAGCTCAAAAAAGATATGAAAAAGCAGATACAGTAGTAGCTGGAGAGGATTCTATAACAGTAGATGGAAAAACAATCAAAATATATGCAGAAAAAGACGCTGCAAACTTACCTTGGGGAGAAATTGGAGTAGATGTTGTTTTAGAATGTACAGGATTCTATACATCTAAGGATAAAGCACAAGCTCATATTGATGCAGGAGCTAAAAAAGTTGTAATTTCAGCACCAGCTGGAAAAGATTTACCAACAATAGTTTATGGAGTAAATGAAAAAGTATTAACAGCAGATGATAAAATAATATCAGCAGCTTCTTGTACAACAAACTGTTTAGCTCCAATGACAAAAGCATTAAATGATTTTGCACCAATTCAATCAGGAATAATGACAACAGTTCACGCTTATACAGGTGACCAAATGTTATTAGATGGACCACACAGAAAAGGTGATTTAAGAAGAGCTAGAGCTGCAGCAGTTAATATCGTTCCTAACTCAACAGGAGCTGCAAAAGCAATTGGATTAGTTATTCCAGAATTAAATGGAAAATTAATTGGATCTGCACAAAGAGTTCCAGTTCCAACAGGATCAACAACAATATTAGTTGCAGTTGTTAAAGGTGAAGATATAACAGTTGAAAAAATAAACGAAGCTATGAAAGCTCAATCAAGCGAATCATTTGGATATACAGAAGAATTATTAGTATCTTCTGATATAGTAGGAATGAGATTTGGATCATTATTTGATGCAACTCAAACAATGGTAACAAAAATTGAAGATGGATTATATCAAGTTCAGGTTGTTGCTTGGTATGATAACGAAAATTCTTACACAAGCCAAATGGTAAGAACAATAAAATATTTTGCAGAATTAGGATAATTATTTAAAAAGAATACTTTCAGAATACTTGAAAAGTATTCTTTTTTGGTATAAAATTGTATTATCTTGATAAAAAAGGTAAAAACTATAAAAAATACCAAAAAATGGGAGGTTACAAAAGTAACCAAAAGGAGGAAAAACAATGAATAAAAAAACAGTAAAAGACATTGATTTAAAAGGAAAGAAAGTATTTGTAAGATGTGACTTCAACGTACCAATGGATAAAGAACAAAACATCACAGACAACACAAGAATAGTAGCAGCGCTACCAACAATAAAATACTTATTAGAACAAGGATGCAAAGTGATATTAGCATCACACTTAGGAAGACCAAAGGGAGAATTTAAACCAGAATTTTCATTAAAACCAGTATCAAAAGAATTATCAAGATTATTAAATAAAGAAGTTATAATGGCAGAAGACGTAATAGGAAAAGATGCTAAAACAAAAGCAGAAAACCTAAAAGAAGGAGAAATCCTATTATTAGAAAACGTAAGATTCCATAGAGAAGAAACAGACAATGATCCAGAATTTGCAAAAGAATTAGCATCAATGGCAGAAGTATATGTAAATGATGCATTTGGAGCAGCACACAGAGCGCATGCTTCAACAGCAGGAATTGCAGCATACTTACCAGCAGTATCAGGATTTTTAATAGAAAAAGAATTAGAAGTATTAGGAAACGCAATCAACAACCCAGAAAGACCATTTATGGCAATATTAGGAGGAGCAAAAGTTTCTGATAAAATAGGAGTTATAGATAGCTTATTAGACAAAGTTGACACATTAATGATAGGTGGAGGAATGGCATACACATTCTTCAAAGCACAAGGATACAATGTAGGAAACTCACTATGTGAAGTAGAAAAAACAGGATTAGCATTAGAAGCAATGGAAAAAGCAAAAGCAAAAGGTGTAAAATTAATGTTACCAGTTGATACAAAAATAGGAAAAGAATTTGATCCAAATACAGAAAGCAAAACAGTTGCATGGACAGAAATTCCAGATGGTTGGGAAGGATTTGACATTGGAGAAAAAACAATAGAAATGTTCAAAGAAGAATTACAAAAAGCAAAAACAGTAATTTGGAACGGACCAGTTGGATTATTCGAATTTGATCAATTCGCAATTGGAACAAATGCAATTGCTAAAACTTTAGCAGAATTAGATGCAACAACAATCATTGGTGGAGGAGACTCAGGAGCAGCTGTAGAAAAAGCAGGATTAGCAGATAAAATGACACACATCTCAACAGGTGGTGGAGCATCATTAGAATTCTTAGAAGGTAAAAAATTACCAGGAATTGAATGCTTATTAGATAAATAAAATATATAATTTAGAAAATGCGACAAAAACAACTAGAACTTTTGTCGCATTTCACAGGAGGAAAAAAATATGAGAAAAAAAATAATCGCAGGAAACTGGAAAATGAATATGCTTCCAAACGAAGCAATAAATTACATTGATCAATTAGCACCATTAGTAAAGGATACAGAAAATGAAGTTATTATATGTGTACCATACACAGATTTATTTTATGCATTATTAACAGCACAAGAAACAAACATCAAAATAGGAGCACAAAATATGCACTTTGAAGAAACAGGAGCATATACAGGAGAAGTTTCAGGAAAAATGCTAAAATCAATTGGAGTTGAATATGTTATTATTGGACACTCTGAAAGAAGACAATATTTTAACGAAACAGACGAATCTGTAAACAAAAAAATAAAAGCAGCATTTGTAAATGAATTAAAACCAATTGTATGTGTTGGAGAAACATTAGAACAAAGAGAAGCAGGAAAAACTGAAGAGATAATAACTACTCAAACAGAAAAAGCACTAGAAGGTTTAACAAACGAACAAGTGAAAAATACAATAGTTGCTTATGAACCAATTTGGGCAATTGGAACAGGTAAAACAGCCACAGCAGAAGATGCAAATAATAGTATAAAAGCAATTCGTGACAAAATTTGTCAAATCTATGGACAAAATGTAGGAAATGGAGTTATAATACAGTATGGCGGAAGCGTAAAATCAACTAATGCAAAAGAATTATTTGAAATGTCAGATATTGATGGAGGATTAGTTGGTGGAGCAAGTCTTAAACCAGATGAGTTTGCAAAAATTGTAAATTATAATAAATAAAATTATAATTTACAATTGCAATCTTTTAGTAAAGGCATTACACACCAAACAATAAGGAAGGAGGATATGTTAGAAGCTCTAACATAAACTAATATGAAAGATAAAGTAACAATGCTAATGATATTAGATGGTTTTGGAGACAACAGAAACAAAGAAGGAAACGCAATCAAATTAGCAAAAACACCTAATATTGATAAACTAATGAAAAAATATCCAAGTACAGATATTTACACAAGTGGATTACACGTAGGATTACCAGAAGGACAAATGGGAAATTCAGAAGTAGGACACACAAATATAGGTGCAGGAAGAATAGTATATCAAGAATTAACAAGAATAACAAAATCTATAGAAGACGGAGATTTCTTTAGCAATCCAGAATTTATAGCAGCAATTGAAAATTGTAAAAAACACAATTCAAAATTACACATTCTTGGACTTGTATCAGATGGTGGAGTTCACAGCCACAATAGACATTTATATGGTCTATTAGAAATGGCCAAAAGAAGAGATTTTGAAAATGTATATGTACATTGCTTCTTAGACGGAAGAGATACACCACCAGCATCAGCAGAAAATTATATAGCTGAACTACAAGAAAAAATGAAAGAAAAAGGAATTGGAAAAATTGCCACATTATCAGGAAGATTCTATGCAATGGATAGAGATAAAAGATGGCAAAGAGTTCAAAAATGCTATGATGCCTTAGTAAATGGTGAAGGAATCAAAGCCGGAGATGCAATAAAAGCAATCGAAGACTCATATCAAAAAGAAGTATTTGATGAATTTGTTGAGCCAACAGTTTTAACTAGTGGAAACGAACCAGTAGCAAAAATAGAAGAAAATGACTCAGTAATATTTTTCAACTTTAGACCAGATAGAGCAAGAGAAATTACAAGAGCATTAGTTGATCCAGAATTTGATGGATTTGAAACAAAGAAAATGAACTTATATTATGTATGTTTCACAAGTTATGATGAAACAATGCCAAACGTTCATATAGCATTCAAAAAAGAACCGTTAAAAAATACATTTGGAGAAGTAGTTTCAGATGCAGGATTAACACAATTAAGAATTGCAGAAACAGAAAAATATGCACACGTAACATTCTTCTTTAACGGAGGAGAAGAAAAACAATACAAAGGTGAGGACAGAATATTAGTTGCATCACCAAAAGTTGAAACATATGACTTAAAACCAGAAATGAGTGCTTATGAAGTAACAGATAAAGTATGTGAAGCATTAGAAAATGATAAATATGATGTAGTAATATTAAACTACGCAAACACAGACATGGTAGGGCATACAGGAAGTTTACCAGCTGCAATAAAAGCAGTAGAAACAATTGATGAATGTGTAGGAAGAGTTGTAAAAATTATAGAAGAGAAAAAAGGAAATATGATAATTACAGCAGATCACGGAAATGCAGAACAAATGATAGACTACAAAACAGGTGAGCCTCACACAGCTCATACAACAAACCCTGTTCCAATAATTTTAATAACAGACAACAAAGATGTAAAATTAAAAGAAAATGGAAAATTAGCAGATTTAGCACCAACAATGCTTGATTTAATGGGAATAGAAAAACCATCAGAAATGACAGGAGAAAGCCTATTAATGAAATAAAATTTTTAAATTATAAATTCAAAAATTTATATAGGGGTAAATATGTTAAAACATACTAAGAAAATAAAAGAGATGTACGAAGATATACAAAGAAGTATATTTTATATGATACCAGAAAAATGGGAAAAGATGTATTTATATGCTTCAGTATCTGATTTAATAGATAGACACACAACAGGAGAAATGTTCTTCTACTACATTCCAAAAGGAATATTTAAGAAGAACCCTGTTAATGTCTACGAAATTCCACAAAAGTTCAATCTGGATGAAAAAGAATATATGAAATTAGTAAATATACTATACAAAAAAATAGTAGAACTAAGAGAAGAATTTAAAAAGATTGAAGTAGTTTCAACATGGACTAATCTAACAATGAAAATTGAAGGAGTAAAATTCAATATTGAATATGATTACGAAGACCTAAGCAAATCAAAATTTAATAGCTATGAAAGACATATAATTTGGAGATATAACAATCTTGGAATAAATGTTGAACAATTAAATAAGAAAGATAAAGAAATATTAGAAAGATATTTATTAGGGGAAAAAGTAGTCAGAAGAAGAGAAAGATATGAAGAAGGTATTTACATCAAAAATATCAAAAACATAGTAGACTATGATACAGAAAGCTATTCTTCAGAGCAAAATGTAGAATATATTGCAACACAGGACAAAAAAGCAAAAAATCAAATTATAATGTAAATTGTGATAATAAAACAAACTATTTCAATATGTATAAATATATGTTAAAATTGCATAGTATTTATTATCATTAATATAAAAATATAAACAAAACGAAGGGAGTAATAAAGATGATTTATTCAAAAGAATTAGAAGGAATGTGCACAGTTGCAAAAGGAGTAAACCATGGACCAGCACCAATACCAGAAGAAGGAAAATGGGTTAAAGCAACAGAAATAAAAGACATTTCAGGATTAACACATGGTATTGGATGGTGTGCACCACAACAAGGAGCATGTAAATTAACATTAAACGTAAAGGACGGAATAATCCAAGAAGCATTAATCGAAACAATAGGATGTTCAGGAATGACACACTCAGCAGCTATGGCTGGAGAAATTCTAACAGGAAAAACAATATTAGAAGCATTAAACACAGACTTAGTATGTGATGCTAT
>CAZHCX010000010.1:0-5458 GCA_964531445.1 uncultured Clostridium sp.
GCTTTTATATAATAGGAAAGTATCACTTTCCTATTATATAAATTTATGTTATAATACACTCATTATGGAAGAAAAAGAAAGATACAAACATTTAAACAAATATTTAAAAGAAAAATTTGGAGAAAGAACCCTAAAAATATGCATAGACGGAGGCTTTACTTGTCCAAACAGAGACGGCACACTTAGCACAAAAGGATGCATATTTTGCAGTGAAAAAGGCTCCGGAGAATTAATAGCCTGTGCAAACGGAAATAATCAAATTACAAAAATAACAAATCAAGTAAAAAACTATTTTTCAAGTTACAGAAGTGAACGCGCAAACAAATTTATTGCATATTTTCAAAACTTTACAAATACATATGACACACTAGAAAATTTAAAAGCAAAATATGATGCTGCACTAATTGATGATAGAATAGTAGGCCTAGAAGTCGCAACACGTCCAGACTGCATAAACGAAGAAATTGTTAAATTGTTAAAATCATACACTAACAAATATTATGTATGTGTTGAATTAGGATTACAGACTTCAAATGATGAAACAGACAAAATAATAAACAGAGGCTATAATTCTAACCAATTCACACAAGCTGTAAACTTGCTAAACAAATATAATATTGATGTTGTAACACACGTAATGATAGGACTTCCTGGAGAAAATTTTGATGATATAAAAAACACCATTGAATTTATAAATAGACACAATATTCAAGGAATCAAAATACACTCTACTTATGTTGTTAAAAACACAAAACTAGCAGATATGTACTTAAAAGGATTATACACCCCAATCACTCTTGATTATTACTTAGAAGCATTAACTTATATAATCACACATATTTCACCAGATATTGTAATTCACAGAATTTCTGGAGATAGTCCAAAAGATTTATTACTAGCCCCAGAATGGAACTTACATAAAAAATGGGTACTTAACGGTTTTGACAAAATTATGAGAGACCAAGATTTATATCAAGGTCAAAAAAAGCATGAACTTAATCATTAGATTACGCTTATGCTTTTTTTAATAAATTCAATTTATCGTAGTTTTGCCAAGATTTTCGAATATATAAATTTATTTTACATCCCTGTTACAGGAAGTCTTTTTACAACAATCTCTTTATTTTGTGTTTGTTGCACTTTTTCTTCTAATTCAATATGTTCAACATCAGCTGAAACATCCTTTTCTTCTGTTTTAGTTTTTGGCGCTATTTTAAATATATTATTAACCGTTAAAGTTAACATTTGATTATATGAAATATCAAATTCAACTAATTTATCATTTAATATATAACCATCTTTAGCAGATGTTTCTTTTATAAAATATTTTCCTGGTAAAAAGTTATCAATTTGAATTTCTCCATTTTTATCTGTTTTCATATTGGAATATAAAAGATTTTTATTACTATCATAAATATTAAATTCAACATTTTCTAATCTATCTTTTGAATCTTGATCTTGTTTTATAATTTTTACTTTAGTCTCATTTTTAAAGAATCTATCTTTTGTTAATCCAGAAGCATCATCATAAGTTGCTGCAGTTAATGCATAATCTTGATATGAAGCATTTGGAGCTTTTCCATATAATACAGGCTTACTATTAATTTTCGTTTTGATATCTATATTAAAATCACCTTCACTTGTAAGATTTTTAATAGGAATCATTATTTTAAATTTTTCACTTTGTGCAAATTCAGTCTTATCGTTATTGTTAATATCTACAATTTTTATACCTTCTGGTAATTCATTATTCAATTTTTTAAGTTCAACTTTATAATTTGAAATTGTTGTACCAGCTTGAATTGAATATATTTTTGAAACATATTCTTTATTTTTACTATCAACTTTAAATAAATCATTTTCTTTTATGACATTAACTTTATTAGAAACTTGTACTTCTGTTGAATTATTAGCATCATTTACAATTTTATTTAATGCATTTAAAGTTCTTTGACCCGCTTCTCCAACAGCTCTATAATCAGCAGGATTATTACCATGAATATAGCAATAAATAGCTTGTTTTGTAGCAGTAAAAGCCTCTTCTTTATTAGCACAACCTAATTCCTGAATAGATTTATATGGATATCCATTTACAATAGTTCTCCATAACTTAACATCATTTATTGCATTTTGAACAGATACATCATAAGATAATCCATCTTTAACACCTTGCTTTGTTTTATCAAGACAATATGCTGGATAATTTACACCATCCTTAGTATATTGTGTGTAATAAGTTTTAACATAGATTCCTTTATAAATTAATAAGCTTCCACAATCTCCAGTAGATACTATATTTATTGGATTGACATCAACAGCATACACTGGACTAAAAATTGAAAATAGATTTAAGCTTAGCATACTAAATACGCTTAATAATACAACTAATATTTTCTTTACTTTTAAAATTTTAATTTCCTCCTTTTCTTTCTACACCTTGAATACATCTTCTATACTCAGGTTCATTTTCTACACACGTAATAAGTGTAATTTTATTTTCCTTAGTGTTTTCTAAATCCTTCCAGTCTGTATCTTTTATTATCTTATTTTCTTCTACTATGTACGTCTTTATAAAATCATTATATTTATAAATTATTTCATCTCCTTCTTGAAGAGATTTTATATTTGCAAAATAATTTACTGCATATCCTCTATTATGTGCCGCAAGCCCTACATTACCACTTTTTAGGGACGTTTCTTCAAAATGTCCAACATATTTATCCATTATTTCTTTACTTGTGCCTTCAGATATACTAGCATCTAATGATATTTTAGGTATTTGTATTTTCCATAAGTTATCTTTTGCGTTATCAGTATTTTGATTATTTTGGAGCATATAAGTTTCATTTGTAATAAGATTACTATTATTTTCTGTAATAGCATTATTTTGAATAAGATTATTTTCTTCTGTATCTTGATTAATACCACTTGAACTTAATTCAACTATTACCGAATCACTTTTAAATACAGATGAGATAGAATGTGTATTAAAATTTTTAATAAAATTAATTTGTACTAAAAAAGTAAACAATAAAGCTGTAATTATTAAACTTATGATATTAACATATCTTTTTGTATACCTAATCATGCATAAGCTTCATCTCCTAATATTCAATTTTCTTTTTTGGAATTTTTGTTTTTTCGAAAAAACTTTTTTGATTAAAAACACTTTCGTGTATTTGATTTAAAACCACATTTATAATACTACATTTTTCTTGAAATGTAAAGAACTTTTCATCGCAAGTTTCGACATAAAACGACAATTGGGTTACAAAAGTAACCCAATACATTATTTTAAATCTAAATCAAAATAAAATTCAACACCATCATCTTTATTAATAACACCATAATTATTACCATAATTACTCATTACAGCCTTAACAAAAGACAATCCAATACCAGTACCACCATCATCACGATTTCTTGACTCATCAACCTTATAGAATCTATTCCAAATTCTATTTAAGTCCTCTTCTCTAATATTTTTACCTGTATTAAAAACACTGATACGAACCTTATTCTTTCCTTGCAAAATTTCATTTTTAATTTTTATGATTTTTTTATTATCCTCATTTATCATAACATTTTTAATAGCATTTGTTAAGTAATTTGTTAAAACTTGTTCAATATAAAAATCATCAGCAAAAACATTTATTGAATTTTGATTTTCAAAAATAACCTCCGCTTCTTTCTCCTCAATCATCACTTTGGATTTTCTTATAACCTCATTTTCAACTTCTACTATATCAAATTCTTTATCATTAAATTCTCTTTTACCATACTCCAATTTCATAAGTTCTAGAAGCTGTTTAACTAATTTATCCATTTTATTAGATTCATCTAATATTACTTCGGCATAAAACTTTCTACTTTCTTCATCAGTATTTACATTTTCAAGTAAACCTTCGCTATATCCCTGAATCAAAGCAATTGGCGTTTTTAATTCATGAGACACATCTGATATAAAACTTTTTCTCATTTCATCAATTTTAGATTTTTCTTCTATATCTCTTTCCAATTCAACATTAGAACTTCTTAATTGTTTTATTGTTTTTTCCAATTTTTCTGACATTATATTAATACTCTTTCCAAGTTCATCAATCTCATCTTTAGTATTTTTCACTTCATATTTTTTACTAAAATCTAAGTTAGACATTCTTTTTGCTATATTATTTAACTCTAAAATAGGCTCTGTAAATTTTCTAGAGACTATTGAGACCATAATTGAAGCAATTAATATTGTAATACCAGCCATTAACAACAAAAAATTATTAGATATTTTTACACTATCTTGTATTGAAGAAATTGGAATTCTAATATACAAATAATATCCATTATCAAGCCTTCCAGAAAGCATTATGTATGACATTTGATTTTTTGAATCATTTTGTTTTCTAATTGAAAATTTATCATTTGTTTCAATTTCTTTTCCATTATTAAATTCTTTTATTATATCATTTATTGTTCCAATAACAGATGTAAAACCTTTATTTGTAGTATATACATTAATTCCATTATTATCCTTTATTAAAATATCAAAATTGTTTTTTACTGACATTTTTTCAAGCTCTGTTTCTATATTAACATACTGTGCAGGATCTATGTAATAATCATTTATCAATTCATATACTGATTTTAATGTTTGTTCTTTACTATATAAATAAAAATTTCCTAATAAAAAATTATTTACCATTATCAAAAATACTATTATAACAAGAATTGTTAAACTTAGTGTAAAAAACAACTTTACCTTTACTGAAGAAAATGCATTTTTTATTTCATTATTTAACTTCAAATTTATATCCAACTCCTCTTATTGTTTTTATATATTTTCCTCTTTTACCTAATTTATGTCTTATTTTCTTAATGTGGCTATCTATTGTTCTAGAATCACCATAATAATCATAATTCCATACATTATTTAATATCTTATCTCTTGATAAAGCAATATTTTCGTTTTCAATCAAATAAACTAATAACTCATATTCTCTTAAACTAAGTTCAATAACTTTACCCTCAACAGAAATTGTTCTTCCATCTTTATCTATAACAATTCCTCCTGTATCTTTAATTTCATTTGATGTTTTTTGTGTTCTTTTTAAAATTGCTTCAACTCTTGCAACTAATATTTTCGGACTAAATGGTTTTGATATGTATTCATCTACACCCAATTCAAATCCAAACAATTCGTCTTGTTCTTCCCCCCTTGCTGTTAACATTATTATTGGAACTTTTGATGTTTGTCTTATTTGTCTTAAAACAGACCAACCATCAAGTTTTGGCATCATTACATCTAATAAGATTAATTGTATTTTTTCTGAATTTTCTTCAAATATTTGCAAAGCTTTTTCTCCATCTTCAGCTTCTAAGATGTTGAAGCCTTTCGCTTTTAAAAAATCTTTTATTAATTTTCTCATTCTTGATTCATCATCTACAACAAGTATATAATCATTCATTT